>NZ_DAORSO010000080.1:0-3929 GCF_035443565.1 Ornithinibacter sp.
GTCGGCTACGGCTGCGCCACGTGCATCGGCAACTCCGGCCCGCTGCCGGCGTACGTCTCGTCGGCGATCCAGGCCGAGGACCTGTCGGTGGCTGCGGTGCTCTCTGGCAACCGCAACTTCGAGGGCCGCATCAACCCCGACGTCAAGATGAACTACCTCGCGTCGCCGCCGCTGTGCATCGCCTACGCGCTGGCCGGCACGATGGACTTCGACTTCGACACCGACCCGCTCGGTCAGGACGAGGCCGGCAACGACGTCTTCCTCGCCGACATCTGGCCCGCTCCGCAGGAGGTCGAGGCCGTCATCGCGTCGTCGATCACTCGTGACCTGTTCACCGCCGACTACGCCGACGTCTTCGCCGGTGACGAGCGCTGGCAGTCGCTGCCGACCCCCGAGGGTGACACCTTCGCCTGGGACCCGGCCTCGACCTACGTGCGCAAGCCCACGTACTTCGACGGCATGCAGATGGAGCCGGCGCCGGTCACCGACATCACCGGTGCCCGCGTGCTCGCCAAGCTCGGCGACTCGGTCACGACCGACCACATCAGCCCGGCCGGTTCCATCAAGGCCGACAGCCCGGCAGGCAAGTACCTGGCTGACAACGGGGTCGACCGCAAGGACTTCAACTCCTACGGCTCCCGTCGCGGCAACCACGAGGTGATGATCCGCGGGACGTTCGCGAACATCCGCCTGAAGAACCTCCTCCTCGACGGCGTCGAGGGTGGCTTCACCCGCAACTTCCTCGCGGGTGGCGAGCAGACGACGATCTACGACGCGTCCGCCGCCTACCAGGAGGCCGGCATCCCGCTCGTCGTCCTCGCCGGCAAGGAGTACGGCTCGGGGTCCTCGCGTGACTGGGCGGCCAAGGGCACGGCCCTGCTCGGGGTCAAGGCGGTCATCGCCGAGTCCTACGAGCGCATCCACCGCTCCAACCTCATCGGCATGGGTGTGCTGCCCCTGCAGTACGCCAAGGGCACCAACGCCGAGTCGCTGGGCCTCACGGGCACCGAGACCATCTCGGTCTCCGGGGTCACCGCCCTCAACGACGGCGGCAGCCCGCGCACCCTCACGGTGACCGTGACTCGCGAGGACGGCTCGCAGACCAGCTTCGACGCGGTCCTGCGCATCGACACCCCGGGTGAGGCCGACTACTACCGCAACGGCGGCATCCTGCAGTACGTCCTGCGCTCGCTCGTCTGAGCACAGCCTGCCTCTGGCAGAACCACCAGTGGCCGCACCCGATGAAGGTGCGGCCACTGGTGTGTGTGGGGGCAGCGGATGCCGGGAGGGCCCGGCGTCGGGTGGCCTATGCTTCGGCGCGCACCGGCGCGTACTCCAGAGCCAGCACTCCGGTGGGCAGGGCCTTGGAGCGCAGCAACGTCATCGGCAGCATCGGCTCACCCTCGGTGAACAGCCGATCACCCGACCGGGCGGCGATCGGGTGCACGAGCAGGTGCAACTCGTCGAGCTCGCCCGCGTCGAGCAGTGCCCGCACGACCGGCAGCGACCCGGGGATGAGGACCTTGCCCACTCCCTGCGACCGCAGAGCCTGTGCAGCGGCCACCGGGTCGGCAGCGCGCTCGACGTTGCGCCAGCCCAGATCCTGCTCGCCGGACGTGATGACGACCTTGCGGGTGTCGCCGATGAGCGCGCCGAACTCGGCGTCCTCACCGCCGGCGGCCTCACGCTCGGGCCAGGCGCCGGCGAAGGACTCGTAGGTGCCCCGGCCCAGCAGCAGCACGTCGACGCCGTCGTAGTCCGCGGCGACGCACTCGCCCATCGCCTCGTCGAAGTACGGCCCGTGCCAGGCGAAGTCGATCTCGGCGACGCCGTCGAGGCTGATGAACACGGTGGAGATGATCGTGGTCAATGCGGAGCCTTTCGCCGTTTCTCGAGTGCAGTCTGGGTAGCCTGCCTGAACGCAGCGGCTCAGCGCGAGCCGGGTGTCAGGCCAGGAGGATCGGATGATCGACGTGCTCTGGGGGCTCGGCGGAATGGTCGTGCTGCTCGGGCTCGCCGTCGCGATCTCGGAGAACCGCAAGGCAATTCGGCTGCGCACGGTGGGTGCGGCGCTCGCCCTGCAGGTGGCCTTCGCGGTCATCGTGCTCTACGTTCCCGCCGGTCGAACCGTCCTCGACGCGATCACCCGCGGGGTGCAGGCCGTCATCGACTCCTCGAGTGCCGGCATCAGCTTCCTGTTCGGCCCGCTCATCCCGGCCGAGGGGGAAGGCCTGATCTTCGCCCTCCAGGTGCTGCCGGTCATCATCTTCTTCGCGGCGCTCACGTCGGTGCTCTACCACTGGCGGATCCTGCAGAAGGTCGTCGGCTGGCTCGGCACCGGGCTGCGCTGGGTGCTCGGAACCTCGCGCGCCGAGTCGGTCAACGCCGCGACGAACATCTTCCTCGGGCAGACCGAGTCACCGCTGGTCATCCGCCCCTTCATCGCGCGGGTCTCCCGCTCCAGCCTGTTCGCCATCATGGTCGGCGGCCTCGCCACGGTCGCGGGCTCGGTGCTCGTCGGCTACGCCCTGCTCGGCGCCGACCTCGACTCGCTCATCGCGGCCGCCTTCATGGCAGCCCCCGGAGCCCTGCTCATGGCCAAGATCGTCGTCCCCGAGTCCGAGGAGGTCGACGCCGATGGTGTTCCCGTCGCCAGCACCGACCCTGCCGACACGGAGGCGCTCGAGGAGGCCGAGGCGCAGGCGCAGGAGGAGGTGCGGCACGTCAACGTCATCGACGCTGCTGCCGCCGGGGCGGCCGACGGCCTCAAGCTGGCCGCGAACATCGGCGCGATGCTGCTGGCCTTCATCTCGCTCATCGCCCTGATCAACCTCATCCTCGGCACCGTCGCCGGGTGGTTCGGGGTCGAGTCGCTGACCTTCGAGCAGATCCTCGGGTGGATCTTCGCGCCGATCATGTTCGTCATCGGCGTGCCGTGGGACGAGGCAGTGCGCGCGGGCAGCTTCGTCGGCCAGAAGACCGTCGTCAACGAGTTCGTCGCGTTCTCGAACTTCGGCCCGGTCGCCGATGAGTTCACCGAGAAGACCCAGG
Organism: Ornithinibacter sp.; assembly: GCF_035443565.1. Classification (NCBI taxonomy): domain Bacteria; kingdom Bacillati; phylum Actinomycetota; class Actinomycetes; order Micrococcales; family Intrasporangiaceae; genus Ornithinibacter; species Ornithinibacter sp. Next base: position 3,052 of record NZ_DAORSO010000080.1, read on the forward strand.
CGATCATCACCTTCGCCCTCACCGGGTTCGCGAACCTCGGCTCGCTCGCGATCCTCCTCGGTGGGCTCGGTGGCCTCGCCCCCAGCCGACGCTCCGAGATCGCCCAGATGGGCGTCCGGTGCGTGGCTGCGGCGACGCTGGCCAACCTCATGAGTGCCGCCATCGCCGGCATCCTCATCGGCTGACGTCGGCTGAGAGGCTCAGCTCCAGGCAGGGCTGAGCCGCACCACGTCTCCGACGACGACGACTGCCGGGTTCTCGACACCCACGGATGCCGCGCGCTCGGCGATGTCGCGCAGCGTCCCGGTCGTGACCCGCTGGTCGGGGGAGAAGCCGCGCTCCACGATGGCGACAGGGCACGATGCCGGGCGGCCGGCATCCATGAGCGCCTGTGCCGAGCGGGCGAGGCGACCGACACCCATGAGCAGGACGACGGTGTGGTCGGTGCCGGCCGGCACCTCGGGCAGCTCGTCGTGGCCGGTGACGACGGTGAACCCGCGCGCCACGCCCCGCTGCGTCACGGGGATGCCGGCTGCCGCGGGCACCGCCACGGCGCTGCTCACCCCGGGCACGACCTCGACCCGGATGCCGTGCGCCTGGCACGCGAGGCGTTCCTCGCCGCCCCGACCGAGGACGTAGGGGTCGCCGCCCTTGAGGCGCACCACGGACCGGCCGGCGAGGGCGAGGTCGACGAGCAGGTCGTTGATCCGCTCCTGGGGGAGGGCGTGGCGGCCGGGGGACTTGCCGACGTCGATGACCTGCACGTCGGCGGGAAGGGCATCGACCACGGCGCGCGGAGCGAGGCGGTCGAGCACGACGACGTCGGCGCTCGCGAGCAGTTCGCGCCCGCGCACGGTCAACAGCCCGTCGTCGCCCGG
>NZ_DAORSO010000080.1:4029-11158 GCF_035443565.1 Ornithinibacter sp.
CGGCGTGAGGTCGAGTACTCCTCGACGGGCAGGGGAGCGGCGAAGCGCACCGTCACCCGGCCGATGTCGTTGAGGGCCAGTTCGCCGGCCGGGGCCAGGCGCAGGGCGTCGAGGTCGAGGCGGCCGTCGATCGAGCGCACCATCGCGAGCACCGTGCGGGACCCGTGCTTGACGAGCAGGCGAGCACCGGGGCGCAGCGGCTCGTCGCCGAGCCAGCAGGCGAGCGCGGTCACCTCCTGACGCAGCGGCACGGGGTCGGTGGCGGCGGCGAGGAGGTCGCCGCGACTGACGTCGACGTCGTCGGTGAGGCGGATGGTCACCGACTGCGGGGCTACGGCCACGTCGAGCGACTGCTCACCGAGATCGATCCCCGCAACCGTGGACCGCAGCCCCGACGGGTGCACGACGACCTCGTCGCCGACCCGCACCGAACCCGATGCGAGCTGCCCCGCGTACCCGCGGTACTCCACGTGTTCGGGTGAGCGGGCGGCGCCCTGGGGACGGATGACGACCTGGACCGGCATCCGGAACGACTCGTGCACCGGGTCGGTGTCGGCGGGCAGGGTCTCGAGGAGCTCGAGCAGCGACGGCCCGTCGTACCACGGGGTGTTGGGGGAGCGGTCCACGACGTTGTCCCCGACGAGGGCGGAGACCGGCACGGCGTGCGCGTCGGGGATGCCGAGCTCGGTCGCGATCGCCCGCACGTCGGCGGCCAGGGTGCGGAAGACCTCTTCGCTGTGGGCGACGAGGTCGATCTTGTTCACGGCGATGACGACGTGCGGCACCCGCATGAGGGCCGCGACGGCGAGGTGGCGACGGGTCTGCTCGAGCACTCCCTTGCGGGCGTCGACGAGCAGCACGAGGGCGTCGGCCGTCGAGGACCCGGTGACGGTGTTGCGCGTGTACTGCACGTGGCCGGGACAGTCGGCCAGGACGAACGAGCGCTCGGCGGTCGCGAAGTAGCGGTACGCGACGTCGATGGTGATGCCCTGCTCGCGTTCGGCCCGTAGCCCGTCGGTGAGCAGCGCGAGGTCGGCCGTGTCGAGACCGCGGTCCCGGCTGACCCGCTCCACGGCATCCAGCTGGTCGACGAGGACGGACTTGGAGTCGTGCAGCAGCCGCCCGACGAGGGTGGACTTGCCGTCGTCGACCGATCCGGCGGTCGCGAGGCGAAGCAGGGTCGACATCAGAAATAGCCTTCCTTCTTGCGGTCCTCCATGGCGGCCTCGGAGATCCGGTCGTCGGCGCGGGTCGCCCCGCGCTCGGTCAGCGTGGAGGCCGCGACCTCGGCGACGACGTCGGCGACGGATGCCGCGTCACTGGCCACCGCGCCCGTGCAGGACATGTCACCGACGGTGCGGTAGCGGACCTGCCGGGTCTCGACGCGCTCGCCGGGGCGAGGCTGGGAGTACGGACCGACCGCGAGCAACATGCCGTCACGCTCGAAGACCTCGCGGTCGTGGGCGTAGTACAGGCCGGGCAGGTCGATGTTCTCGCGCTCGATGTAGCGCCACACGTCGAGCTCGGTCCAGTTCGACAGCGGGAACACCCGCACGTGCTCGCCCGGGCGGTGGCGCGGGTTGAAGATGTTCCACAGCTCGGGGCGCTGGTTCTTGGGGTCCCACTGGCCGAAGTCGTCGCGCAGGCTGACGACGCGCTCCTTGGCGCGGGCCTTCTCCTCGTCGCGGCGACCGCCCCCGAAGACCCCGTCGAAGCGGTGCCGGGCGATGGCGTCGAGCAGCGGCTGGGTCTGCAGCGGGTTGCGGGTGCCGTCGGCACGCTCGCGCAGGCGGCCGTCGTCGATCCAGTCCTGGACCGAGGCCACCTCGAGCCGCAGGCCGAGCCGCTCGACGGTGGCGTCGCGGTAGGCGAGCACCTCGGGGAAGTTGTGCCCGGTGTCGACGTGCAGCACGGGGAAGGGCACGGGGGCCGGCCAGAATGCCTTGGCGGCGACGTGCAGCATGACCACGGAGTCCTTGCCGCCGCTGAAGAGCAGCACGGGACGTTCGAGCTCGGCGGTGATCTCGCGGATGACGAGCATCGCCTCGCTCTCGAGGACGTCGAGCTGGGTCAGGACCGGGAGGTCGGTGGAGGTCGTGCTCACGGATGTGGATTCCTTCGTCATCGTGGCGCTCATGGGTGCAGCCCGCACTCGGTCTTGGCGAACCCGGCCCAGCGTCCGGCGCGTGGGTCGTCGCCGGGGGCGACGCGCTTCGTGCACGGCTCGCAGCCGATCGAGGGGTACCCGTCGGAGAGCAGGAGGTTCACGGGCACCCGCCGGTCGGTGGCGTAGCCGAGCAGGTCGTCGAACGACCAGGCAGCGAGGGGGTTGAGCTTCACGAGGCCGAACTGCTCGTCGAAGGTGACGAGCGGGGTGTCGGCCCGGGTCGGTCCCTCCTCGCGTCGCACGCCGGTGACCCAGGCCTCGTAACCGGCCAGCGCGGCCTTCAGCGGTTCGACCTTGCGCATCCGGCAGCAGGCGGCGGGATCGCGGTCGTGCAGCGTCGGGCCGTACTGCGCGTCCTGCTCGGCGACGGTCAGCTCAGGCAGGACGTCGACGATCGTGACGTCGAGCTCGTGCTCGACCTGGTTGCGCGTTCCGTGGGTCTCGGCGAAGTGGTAGCCGGTGTCGAGGAAGAGCACGTCGACCCCGGGGGCCTGCTCCGCGACGACGTGGGGGAGCACGGCATCCGCCATGCTGCACGCGACGGCGAGGGTGCCGGGGAAGGTGCGCGCGGCCCACTCCGCGACCTCCGCGGCATCCGCCTCGGTCCCACCCGGACGGTGGGCGGCGGTGAGGAGCCGCTCACCCTCGGTGGCGAGCGCGCGCAACTCGTCGGTGGTGCGCCGGCGGGTCGGGGCGGTGGATGCCGGGGTGGTGGTCGTGGTCTGGTCTGCGCTCATCGCAGCTCCTCCTCGTCGACGCGGTGGGCCCAGGTCGCGAACGTCTCACCGGGTGCGCGCTGGTCCAGCCAGCGGCGGACGAGGCGTTCGACCAGGTCGGGTAGGTCTGCAGCAGTGACCTTCAGGCCACGCACGGTGCGCCCGAGGCCGGCCTCGTCGCGGTCGGCCGAGGCCAGCCCGCCGCCGAGGTGCACCTGGAAGCCGGGCTGCTGGACGTCGTCGACGGTCACGATCATGCCCTTGAGGCCGATGTCGGCGACCTGGATGCGGGCGCACGAGTTGGGGCAGCCGTTGACGTTCAGGGTGACCGGGGCGTCGATCTGCGCGGTGACGTCGGCCAGGCGCTGCTCGAGCTCGGCGATGGCCGTGGCGGCAGCCGCCTTGGTCTCGACGATCGCGAGCTTGCAGAACTCGATGCCGGTGCACGCCATCGTGTGGCGCCGGAACGGGCTCGGTGCGACCGACAGGCCCAGGTTCTCGAGGCCGGTGACGAGGTCGTCGAGACGGGCGGGCGGGACGTCGAGGACGACGAGCTTCTGGTGCGGGGTCAGGCGCACCCGGTCGGTGCCGGCGGCCTCCATGACATCAGCGAGGCCGGTGAGCACGTCGCCACTGACGCGCCCGACGACCGGGGCGGCGCCGACGTAGTGGTTGCCGTCCTTCTGGAGGTGGATGCCGACGTGGTCGCCGGGGGTGGATGCCGGGGCGGGGGGAGGGCCGTCGGGCAGGGCGCGTGCGAGGTACTCGGTCTCGAGCACCTCGCGGAACTTCGCGGGGCCCCACTCGGCGAGCAGGAACTTCAGGCGGGCCTTGGTGCGCATCCGGCGGTAGCCGTAGTCGCGGAAGATGCGGATGACGCCCAGCCAGACCTCTGCGGCCTCGTCCGGGGCGACGAAGACGCCGATCCGCTCGGCCAGGCGCGGCGCCGTGGACAGGCCGCCACCGACCCACAGGTCGTAGCCGGCGCCCAGCTCGGGGTGGACGACGCCGACGAGGGAGATGTCGTTGATCTCGTGGACGACGTCCAGGCTCGGGTGGCCGGTGATGGCGGACTTGAACTTGCGGGGCAGGTTGGCGAGCTCGGGGTCACCGACGAAGCGGCGGGTGATCTCGTCGATGACCGGGGTCGGGTCGAGGATCTCGTCGGCGGCGATCCCGGCGAGCGGGCTGCCGAGGATGACGCGGGGGGTGTCACCGCAGGCCTCGGTCGTCTGGAGCCCGACGGCCTCGAGGCGCCGCCAGATCTCGGGGACGTCCTCGACGCGGATCCAGTGGTACTGGATGTTCTGCCGGTCGCTGATGTCGGCGGTGCCGCGGGCGAAGTCGTGGCTGATGTCGGCGAGCACGCGCAGCTGGTGCAGGGTCAGGGCGCCGCCGTCGAGGCGCACCCGCAGCATGAAGTACTCGTCGGAGAGCTCGGTGTCGTCGAGCTGGGCCGTGCGGCCGCCGTCGATGCCGGGCTTGCGCTGGGTGTACAGCCCCCACCAGCGGAACCGGCCACTGAGGTCCTGCGGGGGGATCGAGGCGAAGCCGTCGCGCGAGTAGATCTGCTCGATGCGCTCGCGGACGTTGAGGCCGCCGTCCTCCTGCTTCCACACCTCGTTGGGGTTCAGCGGCTCCCGGCCGTCGACCGCCCACTGGCCGTTCGAGCGCCCGGCCCGAGGGGGGCGAAGAGCCCGCCCGGTCGTGCCTTCGGTCGTCTGTGCGGTCATGTCTCCACCGGTGGGTCGTCGTGGTCAGCAGGGCCGAACGGGGTCGGTCACGCTGCCAAAGGATTAGCAACAGTCATCAAATGTATAACGCTCGATTACCTGAAGAGTCTTCGTCCACCATGTGATCCCGGCGTATGCTCGAACACGTGTTCGAGAATCCGCCGCTGCGCGCTGGGAGCCCGGCCTCCCCGGCGCGCCAGCGAGCGGCATCCGGCTCGGGCCTGGCTGGCCCACCGGGATGGCCGAACGGTGTCCCACCACCGGGTGAGCGCGGCTGGGACCACCGGGCCACGGCCTGGTTGCTCGACCACTGCCCACCGGACTATCGGCTCTATCCGGCGTGGCGACGGCATCCGGTGGCGTTGGCGTGGTTCACGGTGCGCCACCTCGACGCCCAGCTCGACGCGATGCGCTCGGCCTACCGCGAGGTGCGGGTCGAGCTCGTCGACGACATCGGCCCCGAGGGGGTGGCCCAGGTGCTGAGCGACCTCGAGTGCGAAGGGGTGCGGTTGTTGTCGGCCAGGCGGGCTGCGGGGCTGCTCCTGGACGCCCTGCGCGGTCTGGAGTTCGTCCCGCGGCTGTGATCGGTGCCTTGTCAAGGGTCGACCGGGTCGAGCGCCTAGACTTCTGGGGTTCGTGTCGTGGATGTTGCATCAGATCAGGAGGTGGGCACCGGTGAGTCTGCTCGACCGCATCGAGGGCCCCAACGACCTCAGGAAGCTGAGTGCCGACCAGCTGCCCGAGCTGGCCGAGGAGATCCGCCGTTTCCTCGTCCACGAGGTCTCGCGCACCGGCGGCCACCTCGGCCCGAACCTGGGCGTCGTCGAGCTGACCATCGCGATCCACCGGGTCTTCGACTCGCCGAACGACACCGTGGTGTTCGACACCGGCCACCAGTCCTACGTGCACAAGGTGCTCACCGGGCGCCACGACTTCTCGGGGCTGCGCACCCAGGGTGGCCTGTCCGGTTACCCGAGCCGCGCCGAGTCCGTGCACGACGTCGTCGAGAACTCCCACGCCTCGGCCTCGCTGTCGTGGGCCCACGGCATCGCCGCTGGCCGGGTCGTGCGTGCAGAGACCAACCGCCACACCGTCGCGGTCATCGGTGACGGCGCCCTGACCGGCGGCATGGCCTGGGAGGCGCTGAACAACATCGCGGCCGAGCCGGACCTCCCCCTGGTCATCGTCGTCAACGACAACGAACGCTCCTACGCGCCGACCAGGGGCGGCCTCGCCGATCACCTGGCGACCCTGCGCACGACCCGCGGCTACGAGCGCTTCCTCGACTGGGGCAAGCACACCCTGGCGCGCACCCCCGTCGTCGGCGGCGCGATGTACGAGACGCTGCACGGGATGAAGAAGGGCATCAAGGACATCGTCGCGCCCCAGGGGCTCTTCGAGGACCTCGGCCTGAAGTACGTCGGCCCGGTCGACGGGCACGACGAGCAGGCCCTCGAGGCCGCGCTGCGCAAGGCCCGGGCCTTCGGTGGCCCGGTGCTCGTGCACGTCATCACCCAGAAGGGGCGCGGCTACGACCCCGCCATCACCGACGAGGCCGACCAGTTCCACGCCGTCGGGGTCATCAACCCCGAGACCGGCCTCCCGCTGGAGATCGCCGGCCGCAGCTGGACCGACGAGTTCAGTGACGAGATGGTGCGCATCGGGGCAGAGCGTGAGGACGTCGTCGCCATCACCGCGGCGATGATGATCCCCGTCGGCCTCAAGGACTTCAGCAACGCCTACCCCGAGCGCACGTTCGACGTCGGCATCGCCGAGCAGCACGCGCTGACGATGGCCGCCGGTCTGGCGTTCTCCGGCCTGCACCCGGTCGTGGCCGTCTACGCGACGTTCCTCAACCGCGCCTTCGACCAGCTGCTCATGGACTGCGCGATGCACCGCGCCGGGGTCACCGTCGTGCTCGACCGCTCGGGCATCACCGGCCCCGACGGCGCCTCGCACCACGGCATGTGGGACATGACGATCAGCGGTGTCGTGCCTGGGCTGCACCTCGCGGCACCACGCGACGGGCAGCAGGTGGCCCGCGCGGTGCGCGCCGCCGTGGACATCTCCGATGCCCCCTCGGTGGTGCGCTTCCCCAAGGGGTCGGTGGGTGCCCCGATCGAGGCCGTTCGCACCGTCGGCACCGTCGACGTCCTGGCCGAGCCCGACGAGGCAGAGGTCGACGTGCTCCTCGTGGGGGTCGGGTCGATGGCGGCCACCGCGATGGCTGCGGCTGAGAAGCTCTCGGCCGAAGGGGTGCGCGTGCGCGTCGTCGACCCGGTGTGGGCGCTGCCGGTCAGCCCGGACCTCGTGACCCTCGCTGGGGCAGCGGGCCGGGTCGCCGTCGTCGAGGACAACGTCGTCGTGGGTGGCATCGGCTCCCAGGTTGAGCTGGTGCTGCGCGAGGCCGGCCTGGCCACACCGCTCGACCAGTTCGGCATCCCGAGCGAGTTCCTCGACCACGGCTCGCGCGGCCAGGTGCTCGACCGCATCGGTCTGACGCCGGATGCCGT
>NZ_DAORSO010000081.1:0-7175 GCF_035443565.1 Ornithinibacter sp.
CACGACGGGCTCGGCACCGATCAGCGGGGTGGAGCGGCGCCTGGCCCGCTCCCCCGAGGCCCGGGCCGCGCCTGCGGCGAGGGCTCCCTGTCGCGCTGCCATCAACGTCCCCTTCCTGCGCCGAGAAGGCCGAGAACGACCTGACTCGCCGTGCCTGCGACCCCGCTCACGGCATCCCCGACGATGGCGGCGGCGGGCACCGCGGGGCCGACGGTGCGGGCAAAGTCCTCGAACGCCTCACGGGAGGTGTAGCGCGGGGTGAAGCCGAGGACGGAGCGCATCCGCCGCGTGTCCATGCCGCGACCGAACGCGAGGAAGGACATCTGGTCCGGCGAGAAGTCGGCCAGGCCGAGCCGTTTGGCGAACCCGCCGACGACGCCGGCAGCCTGTAGCGGCATCGGCACCACCGGTCGTCCGACGATCGCTGCGGCCTGGAGCACCGTCAGCACGCCGTCACCCGCGATGTTGACGATGCCGGAGGCCTCGCCGGTGGTGGCGCGCACGAGCGCGTCGATGGCGTCGTCCTCGTGGACGAACTGCATGCGGGCGTCGTACCCGAGCGGCACCGGGACGACCGGCAGGTTGAAGTAGTCGGTGATCGACGTGCGAATGCGCGGACCGACGATGTTGGCGAAGCGCAACGTGAGGATCTCGGTGTCCGGACGGCGGCGGGCGAACCCGCGCACGTACCCCTCGACCTCGATGGAGTCCTTGCCGAACCCGCCCGAGGGCGACCGCTTGGCGCCCATGTCCTCGGTGAACATCGCCGGGTCACGGGGCGTGGAGCCGTAGACAGCCGCAGACGACTTCACGACGAGACGCCGCACCGTCGTCGACTTCTGGCACGCCGCGAGCAGCTGCATCGTGCCGATGACGTTGATCTCCTTCTGCGGGGTGCGGCCCCCGACGAAGGTGGGCGTCGCGATGACGTTCATGTGCACGACGGTGTCGACCCCGGCCGACTCGATGACCCGGGCGATCATCGGGTTGCGGATGTCGGCGCGCACGAACTCGACGCCGCTGATGTCGTGCGCGGGCGGGATGACGTCGACGCCGACCACCCGGTCCACGCTCGGGTCAGCGCTGAGGCGACGCGCGAGGAGTCCTCCGAGGTAGCGGGAGACCCCGGTCACGAGCACCACTGACGCCATGCCCTGCTCCTTCACCTGATTTCGACAGCCCCGACCCTAATCGACCCGTCGGCGCACCGACAGGGCAGGTCCACCCGGACACGACAAAGGCCCCCGGGGTGCGGGGACCTTTGAAGTGCAGAGGTGACTCTTACGTCACTTCTTGTTGCGGCGCTGGTGGCGCGTCTTGCGAAGCAGCTTGCGGTGCTTCTTCTTCGCCATCCGCTTGCGCCGCTTCTTGATGACTGAACCCATTGCGATGTCCTCGTCGTTAAGCGTCTGATGCGGCTGCCCACCCTACCGGCAGGCGGTCACGCTGCCCAAACCGTGGCCACGGCGCTCGTTCGGCAGCGCCCGTCGGGCACACCCGTGACCAGTCCCGAACAGCCGTGAGGGGCGGCCCGCACGTCGGGCCGCCCCCCACCGGTGTGGTTCGTCGGGGTCGGTCACGCCGTGTCGACGAACGAGGTGCGCAGGTACGCATGCACCTCGTCCTCGGGGACACGGAAGGACCGCCCGACGCGGATGGCCGGCAACTCCCCGGCGTGGACCATGCGGTACACCGTCATCTTGGACACCCGCATGATTGCGGCGACCTCGGCGACGGTGAGGAACCGCACCTCCGCGAGCTGACGCTCCGTCGACATCGTGACCTCATTCTCCTGCACGACCACAGCGCCAGGACGCCCCGGCAGTCTCCCTGTCGTCGTGCAAGCGCAACCATAGGGGCAGGTGTGACCACTGGGGAAGTGGAACGACGAAGTTGGGCGCCAATGTCCAGTCGACACGCCGTGGCGGATGCCGTGAGTCCGCTCCCAGCGGCATCCGCCACTCGCTTCACATCGGGGCTGGCGCCGCAGCCCTCCCGTCGAGAGGAGGCAACACGCAGGCGGCGAGCGCGGCATCCGCGTGTTGCCTCCTGTCGACCCAGTGGTCAGTCGAACCAGGGGTCGAGCCCGTGGTGGCTGAACACCGCCTGACGGGTTGCCATGATGGCCCGGTCGATCGGGCTCTCGGGGTTGTGGCCCATGCTCCACGGCTGCACCCAGATGGGCAGGCTCTCCTCGGGCAGGTCACCCATCCGGGTGGGAGCCGAGCGACCCATGGTCGCCTCGACGTGGTCGAGCCACTCCTGCGGCACGCGAGCCTGGGCGGGGACGGGGACGTGGGCGGCGATGGCGGTCAGGTGGGTCCACGACCGCGGGACGACGTCGACGAGCTCGTAGCCACCGCCGCCGAGAGCCACCCAGCGCCCGTGGGCCGCCTCGTGCGCGAGGTCGTGCAACGTCTCGTGGGCCCGACGCTGGGCGTCCATGGTGATCGTCAGGTGCGCCAGCGGGTCGTGCATGTGGGTGTCACACCCGTGCTGGGTGACGAGCACGTCGGGGTGGAAGGCGCGCACGAGCGGCGGGACGACGGACTCGATGGACCGCAACCACGCGGCATCCCCCGTGCCCGGTGGCAGCGCGACGTTCACGGCACTCCCGCGGGCCGACGGGCCGCCGATGTCCGAGGGCCACCCGGTTCCCGGGAAGAGGTGCTGCCCGTTCTCGTGCACCGAGATGGTCAGCACCCGCGGGTCGTTCCAGAAGATCTTCTCGACGCCGTCGCCGTGGTGGACGTCGATGTCGACGTAGGCGACGCGCTGCGCCCCGTTGTCGAGCAGCCACTGGATGCCGACCGCGATGTCGTTGTAGATGCAGAAGCCGGACGCGTGGGTGCGCATCGCGTGGTGCATGCCGCCGCAGAAGTTGACCCCGTGGTCGGTCTCGCCGGTCAGCACCTGACGGCAGAGGTCGAGGGTGCCCTGGGCGATGCGGGCCGAGGCCTCGTGCATCCCGGGGAAGGCGGGGTCGTCCTCGGTGCCGAGCCCTCGGTGGACGTCAGCGGCCAGCGGGTCGGCCGAGGCGGCCCGGACCGCGGCGATGTAGTGGGGGTCGTGCACGGTGGCCAGCACCTCGTCGGTGGCGGCCTGCGGGCTCAGCAGGTCGACGTGGTCCAGCACCCCCAGGGCGCGCGCGAGCCGGGTCGTGAGGTCGAGACGCACCGGGGCCATGGGGTGCGAGGGGCCGAAGTTGTACGCCGTGAACTCGTCATCCCAGACGACGCTCGTGCGATGGGCCATGGTGGCAACCTACTCCCGCAGAAGTCCCGTGGCAGGCTGGGACCCCTCACGTTCCACTTTTGCAGGAGGGCACCACCGATGGCTCGAGGCAGCGGCACCGAGAACGACGTCCTCGTCATCGGCCTGGGCCGGTTCGGCGCAGCGGCGGCCCTCGAGCTGCGCCGCCTGGGCCACAAGGTCACCGCCATCGAGAAGGACGGCTTCCTCGCCGAGAAGTTCCTCGGCCGGATCAGCCACGTGATCCACGGCGACGCGAGCGACGTCGCCGTCATCCGCGACGCCAAGGCCGGTCGGTTCCCCATCGCCGTCGTGGCGATCGGCTCCTCGGTCGAGGCCTCGGTGCTGGCAGCCGCCAACCTCGTCGACGCCGGGGTGGCCGACATCTGGGGCAAGGCCCTCTCACCCGAGCACGCCCGGATCCTCGACCGGATCGGTGTGCACCACATCGTGCGACCCGAGGCCGACACCGGCCGCCGGGTGGCCCACCTCATGGGCGGGCGGATGCAGGACTACATCGAGTTCGACGACGGGTTCGCCATCGTCAAGATGCGCCCCCCGAGCGAGACGGTCGGCTTCACGCTCGAGCAGAGCGCCATCCGCAGCAAGTACGGGGTGACCGTCGTCGGCGTCAAGGCACCCGGCCAGGACTTCACCTACGCCGTGCCGTCGACGAAGGTCTCGGCCCACGACGTGCTGATCGTCAGCGGGCCGACGACACTCATCGAACGCCTGGCCGCCCGCCCCTGACCGCTCAGAACTGGGCGATGCCGCCTCGGTCGCCGGAGAGCGGCAGGGTCATCGCCAGCTCTTCCTCACCGTCATCGGACGAGACGACCCGCATCGGCCGGCGCTCGGCGGTCGGGCGGAACCCGAAACCGCTGGCGAAGGCCACGGCGCGCCCGTTGTCGGTGCCGACCCAGTAGTGCAGCTGGCGCTTGCCCTTCTCGGCGGCAGTCTGCGCACCGGCGCGCACGAGTGCCGTGGCCACGCCCGTACCCCGCGCCTCGGGCGCCACCCAGAGCCCGAACAGCTGCGCCGTCTCGGGCTGGTCGTCGTCGGCGGATCCGACGCTCGCGATGCCCACGGGCTCGCCGTCGACCTCCGCGAGCAGGCGGGTGGAGCGCTCCATGCGTTCGCGCCAGAACTCCTCCGGTTCGGCGGATTCAGCCGCGTGAGAAGCGACGAAGGCGTCGGGCGACTCCTGCAGCGCGGTGAGGCGCACGGAGCGGTATCGCTCCCAGTCGTCGGCCCCCAGCGGGCGCACGGTGATCTCACTCATGCCCGCCACTCTCCCACGGCCCCCCACGCGGGCGGCAACTCGGGCAGGTGAACTCTCAGGATCGCGCCGTCAGGTCGAGCACCATCTGCTCCTCGGTCACGGCGGGGTCCCAGGGCATCGAGTTGACCTCCCCGGTGGGCCGAAAACCGATGCGGGAGTAGAAGGCCCACGCCCTGACGTTCTCGTGGGCGACGTCGAGGACGACGCGGCGCACCCCGGCATCCGAGGCCGCGCGCAGGGCTGTTCGCACGAGCCGTTCCGCGACGTCCGTCCCTCGGACAACGCTCGCCACCCACATGCCGATGAGGGTGATCTCGTCCTCCGGCTGGCCCTCACCGCGCCACAGGCCGACGGTGCCCACGGGGCGGGCGCCGTCGAAGGCCAGCCAGGTTCGGGGGCCGGTCTCGAGGAAGGCCGCCCAGTCGTCGTCGGTGCGGGCCCTCGCTTGCTCGTAGGTGCTCCAGAACGCCCGCGGGCTGTCGATGAGCGCCGCGATGCGCACGTCGCGGTAGGTCGGCAGCAGCGCAGCCGTCACCTGGTCGATGCGGATGCCGTCCGCACCCGCCGGCGCGCCGACCTCACCGCCCGCGGTGGGTTGGGTCGGCGGGGTGGGTGCGTCCACGGCGTCACTCCCCGGCGAGCTCGGCCGACCGCCGGGCAGCGGCCTCCATGGCCGTGATGAAGGCCGCGCGCACCTTGTGGTCATCGAGCGTGCGCAGGGCGGCCGCGGTGGTGCCACCGGGCGAGGTGACCTGCTCGCGCAGCACGGTGGGGTGCTGGCCGGTCTCCTTGATCATCGTCGCGGCACCGAACAGGGTCTGCACGACGAGTTCGGTGGCGGTGGTGCGCGGCATCCCCAGCACCACGCCGGCCTCGATCATCGCCTCGACGACGTAGAAGATGTAAGCGGGGCCGCTGCCGGAGATGGCCGTGACGGCATCCTGGAGCTTCTCCGGGACCTCGACGACCCGGCCCGTCGCGGCGAGCAGCGCCTGGGCCTCGGCCAGATGTGCGGTGTCGCAGTGGGCGCCTGCGCTGACCGCAGCCATCCCCTGGTCGACGAGCGCGGGGGTGTTCGGCATGACCCGCACCACGGGGCGACCCTGCGGCAGGCGCGACTCGAGGTAGGACGTCGTGATGCCGGCAGCCAGGCTGACGACGAGGTTGCCCTCGGCGACGTGGTCGTGGATCTCCGCGAGCAGGGCGCCCATGTCCTGGGGCTTGACGACGAGCACGAGGGTGTCGGCGAGGTCGGCCGCCTCGGCGTTGTCGAGCACGCGCACGCCGTACTTCTCGGTGAGCTCGGCGGCCCGGTCGGCCCGCCGCTCGGTGATGACCAGCTCGTCGACCGGGCGCCCGGAGCGGATCAACCCCGACAGCAGGGTCTCGCCCATGACACCGGCACCGAAGATCGCAACCATTCCCATGGCAGGTGAGTATGCCCGGTGGCGAGGACAGCGCTCCGCGAGTTTCGGCAGGCGGGTGCGCCACGGCATCCGGTCACCCGATCATCCGCTGTACGGATCAGCCGTTGGTGGCGAGTGAGCGCAGGAAGAACTGCACGTTGGCCGGGCGCTCGGCCATGCGGCGCACGAGGTAGCCGTACCAGTCCTCGCCGAACGGCACGTAGACCCGCATCTGGTGGCCGCGGTCGGCGATCCGCTTCTGCTCGTTCATCCGGATGCCGAGCAGCATCTGGAACTCGTAGCTGTCGGGGGCGCGCCCGTGGTGGCCGGCGAGCGCGGCGGCGATGTCGATGAGGCGCGGGTCGTGGCTCGCCACCATGGGGTAGCCGTCGCCGGCCATGAGCACCTTGAGGCAGCGCACGTAGGACAGGTCGACGTCGTCACCGTCCTGGTAGGCCACGGACGCCGGTTCCTTGTACGCGCCCTTGCACAACCGCACCCGACTGCCCGCCGTCGCGAGGTCGCGGCAGTCGGCCTCGGTGCGGTGCAGGTAGGACTGGAGCACGGCACCGACCCACGGGAAGTCCTCGCGCAGCGCGTGCAGCGTGGCGAGCGTGCGGTCGGTCGTCGTGTGGTCCTCCATGTCGAGGGTGACCGTCGTGCCAGCGGCCTGCGCGGCCTCGCAGATCGCCCTGGCGTTCTCGAGGGCGATGGCATCGCCGTCAGCCGGCAGGGCCTGACCGATGGCGCTGAGCTTCACGCTGACCTCGGCGGCACCGTATGCCGTGAGGTCGGCCTCGGCGAGCAGGTCGAGCAGGTGCACGTAGGTGTCGCGGGTGGTGGCCGCCTGCACGGCGTCGGTGGTGTCCTCGCCGAGGTAGTCGATGGTCGCCAGCCGGTTCGTGGTGCGCAGCTCACCGGCGACGGTCACGGCATCCGGCACGCTCTCGCCCGCGACATAGCGGGCGACGACGGCGCGACTGACGGGGGCCGTCACCACCGCCTTGCGCACGAGGTCGGACTCGGAGATCTGGAGCATCGCTCCGCGGAGCAGGTCGCTGGGGTCCACGACGTCAGGCTAGCGCCGCCGCCCACGCCCCGCTGGGTCACGGGGTGCGGCGGCGCAGCGTCAGGCTCCCCAGCACGAGGGCCAGAGCGATCCAGCCGGTCACGACGGCCAGGCTCGGCAGCACGTCAGCGAGCGGATCGGCCAGCACCGTGACGTCCTTCATCGC
>NZ_DAORSO010000081.1:7275-11140 GCF_035443565.1 Ornithinibacter sp.
GCGATGCTCGTGACGACGAACATGACGACGAACGGGAACACCCCGAGCAGCGCCGGTCCGATCCTGTTGAAGACCTCCCCGGGCGCGTCGGCGTACATCCACGCGAGCAGCCCGAGCAGCACGCACGGGACGACGAGCATGAGGGCCAGGGTGCGGTGGTCCCTGCGCAGCTGGCGCAGGATCCGGGATGCCGTGGCGAGCGTGATGCGGGCGTTCACGCCGCGTCCTCGGGCTGGGCGGTCTCGGCCGCGGCGTTCGCGTGGGCGGCATCCGCCGCGTCGATGAGGGCGAGGAAGGCCGCCTCGGCGTCCGCGGCCCCGGTGGCCTCGAGCAGCTCGGGCAACGTGCTGTCGCTGAGCACCCGACCCTCGCGCAGCAGCACCAGTCGGTCGCACCGCACCGCTTCGTCCATGACGTGGCTGGACACGAACAGGGTGCGGCCCTGGTCGGCCAACCGATGGAAGATCGCCCACAGCTCGCGCCGGAGCACCGGGTCGAGCCCGACCGTCGGCTCGTCGAGCACGAGGACCTCGGGGTCGCCGACGAGCGTGCACGCGAGGCTCACCCGCGCCTGCTGGCCCCCGCTGAGGTTGTCGACGCGGGCGGCGGCGTGACTGGTGAGGTCGACGGCCACGATGGCGCGGTCGACGGCATCCGCGGGTGCGCCCAGGACGGCGCGGAAGTAGTCGACGTTCTCGCGCACCGACAGGTCGCCGTAGACGCTCGGGGACTGCGTCACGTAGCCGACGCGGTGGCGCAGAGACGGTGACCCGGCATCCTCACCGAGCACCAGGACGCGGCCACTGGCCACCACCTGCACCCCGACGATGGCGCGCATCAGCGTGGACTTGCCGCCACCGCTCGGCCCGAGCAGCCCGACCACCTGCCCGCGGGGCACCCGCAGGTCGAGGTCGGGAAGAACCTCGCGCGAGCCCCGCACCACGCGCAGGTGCTCGACGACGATCGCATCACCCTCCGCCTTATTCGTCACATGATGAATTCTGCACCTCCCAGCCCGTCCGGACAAGGAGGGTGTGATCCACCTCCCGCACCGTCAGGTGGCGAGGTGAAGGCGCGCGAACGCCAGCGACTCGGCGAGGTCCAGCTCGCGCTGGGCCGCGGACGCCCGCCTGGTCCCCACCTCGACGACGACGTGGCCGCCGAACCCCGACTCCGCCAACAGCTCCAGCACCTCCCCGCACGGCTGCGTCCCCCGCCCGGGCACGAGGTGCTCGTCGCGCGGCGACCCCACCCCGTCGGCGAGGTGGAGGTGCGCCAACCGGGGGCCGAGATCGTGAACCATCCCCACGGCATCCGACCCCGCCGTCGCCGTGTGCGAGAGGTCGAGGGTCACGTGGTCGTACGGCTGCGGCACCGGATCCCAGTGCGGCAGGTACGCCTCGACCTCGCGCGAGCGCGGCCCCCGCCACGGGTACATGTTCTCGACCGCGAGCCGCATGCCGGTGTCGTGCTCGCGCAGCGCCACCCCGTCGATGAACCCCGCCGCGTACTCCCGCTGCCACCGGAACGGCGGGTGCAGCACCACCGTGTCGGCACCGACCTCGGCGGCCAGATCGATGGACCGGTCGATCTTCACCCAGGGGTCATTGCCCCAGACCCGTTGCGTCACGAGCAGCGTCGGGGCGTGGATCGACAGGATCCGGATGCCGTGCAGCTCGGCGAGCGCTCGCAGCGCACCGGCCTCGCGGGTCAGCGGATCGGTCCAGACCATGATCTCGACGCCGTCGTAGCCGAGCCGGGCGGCCAGCTCGAAGGCGGCGGCGCACCCTTCGGGGTAGACCGACGACGTGGACAGCCCGATCAGGGGCGCCGGCACTCCCACGGGATGGGCCCCGGTGCGCGCGCCACGGCCGCGGGTCGCCACGGCTCAGCTCAGCCTGTCCAGGTGGCGCAGGATGATGCCCTCACGCAGCGCCCACGGGCAGATCTCGAGCTCGTCGAGGCCGAGCAGGTCCATGGCGGCCTCGGCGACGATGGCACCGGCGAGCAGTTGGTGTGCGCGGGATGCCGAGACGCCCGGTAGGTCGGCGCGCTCGGCATCGGTCATGGCGGCGATCTCGGGCAGCTTCTCGGTGAGCAGCGCGCGCGGCAGCACCCGGGCGGCATACATCCCCTCGCTGCTGGGAGCGGCACCGCAGATCCGCGCCAGCGAGCGCATCGTCTTCGACGTGCCGACGGCGTGGTCGGGGGCACCGGCCTTGGCGAGCGGACGCAGCTCGGCAGCGATCGAGGCGCGCACCAGCCGCCGCGCCTCACGCACGGCATCCGCACTGGGCGGGTCGCCGGGCAGCAGGTCCCGCGTCACCCGGCCAGCGCCGAGTGGCAGCGACACCGCGACGTCAGGGTCCTCGTCCATGCCCATCGCGAGCTCGAGCGAGCCGCCGCCGATGTCGGCCACGAGCAGGGTGCCGGCCGACCAGCCGAACCAGCGGCGTGCGGCGAGGAACGTCAGCCGGGCCTCGTCGGCCCCGCTGAGGACGTCGAGGACGACGCCCGTGCGCTCCTTGACCTCGAGCAGCACCTGGTGGCCGTTGGGCGCTTCCCGGATCGCGCTGGTGACGAAGCCACTGAGGTTCTCGACGCCCTGGTGCTCGGCGACCTCGAGGCACTCCTGCACGAACGTGGCCAACCGGTCGCTGCCCTCGTCGCCGATGTGCCCGTCGTCGGTGACGTGCTCGGACAGGCGCAGGTCGATCTTGTGCTTCGTCGCCGGCAGGGGCTGGGCTCCGGGGTGCGCGTCGACCACGAGCAGGTGGACCGTGTTCGATCCGACGTCGACGACCCCGAGGCGCATGCGCCAAACGTAGTCGCTGTTCGGTAGCCGGCCCATAGGGACGGCACGGTGGGGCCGGCCACAGCCAGCAGGGTGGGCGGCTCATGGGGACGGGGCGGCGGGTGGCCCATAGGGTGGTCGCGTGCCCGAGACGCCGCTGGACATCGCCCGCACCTGGGCCGAGCTGCCCGATCCCGCGAATCCCGAGCAGCGCTTCCGGGTCGATCTCACCTGGCTGACGTCGAGCTGGACGTGCATCTTCGGCTCGGGCTGCAAGGGCATCTACGCCGATCGCCCCGACGACGGGTGCTGCACGCTGGGCGCGCACTTCACCGACGACGAGGACTTCGAGCGGGTGCGTGCCGTCGTCGCCGAGCTCGGCGAGGACGAGTGGCAGTACCACCCCGGCCGCGGCAAGCGGGGCGACAAGGACCCCTCGCGCCGCTCGGCCTGGACCGAGCTCGAGGCCTCGCCGGACGGGTCGGAGGGGCCGGACGGGTCGGATGCCGCCCGCAAGACCAAGGTGGTCGACGGCGCCTGCATCATGCTCAACCGCCCCGGCTTTCCCGCTGGTGCCGGGTGCGCGCTGCACCAGCACGCGGTGCTCACCGGCCGGCCGCCGCACGAGGCCAAGCCCGACGTCTGCTGGCAGCTGCCGATCCGGCGGTCGTACCGCACCGTCGAGCGGCCCGATGACACCTCGTACCTCGAGGTGACCATCGCCGAGTACGACCGGCGCGGGTGGGGGCCTGGGGGCCATGACCTCGACTGGTACTGCTCGTCGAACACCGAGGCCCACGTCGGGGCCGAGCCGGTCTACCGCAGCAACCGGGCCGAGCTCACTGCCCTCATGGGTGAGGCCGCCTACGCCGCCCTGGTGCTGCGCTGCGAGGCCCACCTCGACACGGTCAAGCGGGCCCGTTCAGCGGGGGCTCGCCAGCTGATCCCGCTGCTCGTGCACCCGGCCACGGTCGAGGCCGGCACGGTGGGCGGGCGGCGCACCAGGGTGCCTCGGCGCCGGCCGGCGACAGCTGCCACCCGGACGGCCAAGGTCGGCACCCCCACCAAGGC
>NZ_DAORSO010000082.1:0-1770 GCF_035443565.1 Ornithinibacter sp.
GGGTGGCCTGTTCACCAAGCTCATCGAGCGCAACACGGCCATCCCGACCAAGCGCAGCGAGGTCTTCTCCACGGCCGAGGACAACCAGCCCTCGGTGCTCATCCAGGTCTTCCAGGGTGAGCGTGAGATCGCGCAGCAGAACAA
The DNA here is from genome assembly GCF_035443565.1 of Ornithinibacter sp. Lineage (NCBI taxonomy): Bacteria > Bacillati > Actinomycetota > Actinomycetes > Micrococcales > Intrasporangiaceae > Ornithinibacter > Ornithinibacter sp. The sequence goes on from NZ_DAORSO010000082.1 coordinate 145, forward strand.
GCCGCTCGGCACCTTCGAGCTCTCCGGCATCGCCCCGGCCCCCCGTGGCGTCCCGCAGATCGAGGTCACCTTCGACATCGACGCCAACGGCATCGTCCACGTGACCGCCAAGGACCGCGGCACCGGCAAGGAGCAGAAGATCACCATCTCGGGCGGCAGCGCGCTGTCCAAGGAGGAGATCGAGCGCATGGTCAAGGACGCCGAGGCCCACGCCGAGGAGGACAAGCAGCGCCGCGAGGAGACTGAGACCCGCAACATGGGCGAGTCGCTCGTGTTCTCGACCGAGAAGTTCCTCGCCGAGTCCGGCGACAAGGTCTCCGCCGAGCTGCGTGCCCCGGTCGACGAGGCCCTGGCCGCCCTCAAGGAGGCCATCAAGCCGGAGACGGCGGCGTCCAAGGACGACATCCAGGCCAAGATCGACGACCTGAACACCAAGTCCCAGGCCATGGGCGCGGCGATGTACGCGGCCGCGGCCGAGCAGGGCGAGTCCGGCGACGTGCCGGGTGCCGAGGCCCACGCAGAGCGTGGGACCCGCACCGACGGTGGCCAGCCGGCATCCGACGCGGGTGACGACGACGTCGTCGACGCCGAGGTCGTCGAGGACGACGCGCCCGAGGACAAGAAGTGACCGAGCCCCACGGCCCGGAGCAGACCGACAGCAGCCCGCTGAGCGGTGAGGTCGCTGACGACAGCGTCAACACCGAGTGGGTCAACGACGGCGAGGAGGTGGCCCCGGCAGCAGCCGGGGCCGCCCCCGCCGCGGCCGGCGAGGGTGAGGCGGCTGCCACGGCATCCGCCGACGGGGTGGATGCCGTGGGCACCCACCCGGATTCGATCCTCGCCGCCGAGCGGCTCGGCGACCTGCAGCGGCTCCAGGCCGAGTACGTCAACTACAAGCGCAGGGTCGACCGCGACCGGGCGCTGATGCAGGAGCGCGCGGTGCGTGACGTCCTCGAGTCGGTGCTGCCGGTGCTCGACGACATCCAGGCCGCGCGGGACCACGGCGACCTCGTCGACGGACCGTTCGCGGCCATCGCCGACAAGCTCGAGGCGACGCTCGGCAAGTACGGTCTCGAGCGCTACGGGGCCAAGGGCGAGGCCTTCGACCCGATGCAGCACGAGGCCCTGATGCACGCGCCGTGGCCCGAGGGCGACGACGACCTGCCGACCGACGCGCAGTCCACGACGGTCGTCACCGTGCTGCAGCCGGGCTACCGTGCGGGGGAGCAGGTCCTGCGCCCCGCCCGGGTCGCGGTCGCAGACCCCGCCTGATCCACTGACGAGGCACCGAGAGGAGGCGCCCATGGCCAGCCAGGACTGGTTCGAGAAGGACTTCTACGCGATCCTCGGCGTCCCCAAGGATGCCGACCAGGCCGCGATCAAGAAGGCGTACCGCAAGCTCGCGCGGCAGCACCACCCGGACCGCAATGCCGGGGACGCTGCCGCCGAGCGGCGGTTCAAGGACATCGGTGAGGCCCACTCCGTGCTCTCCGACAAGAAGCAGCGCGAGGAGTACGACGCGGTGCGCCAGATGGCGCAGGGCGGTGCCCGCTTCCGCGCCGGTGGCCCCGGTGGCGCCGGCGGCTTCGAGGACGTCTTCTCCGCCTTCGGTGGCGGAGGGGGTGG
>NZ_DAORSO010000082.1:1870-2954 GCF_035443565.1 Ornithinibacter sp.
GGGGCCCAGCCCGACCTCGACGACCTCCTCGCGCAGATGTTCGGCGGCGGCGCCGGGGCAGGCGCGGGCGCCGGTGCTCGTGGGGCCCGCGGCGGCGACCCGTTCTCCGGGTTCGGAGCCCCGCGCGGACCCCGCCCGGGCGCTGACGTCCAGGCCCGCACGACCCTGAGCTTCCGCGATGCCGTGCAGGGCGCCACGGTGACCCTGTCGACCGCCGAGGGCCGCCGGATCACGACCAAGATTCCTGCGGGGGTCAAGGACGGGCAGAAGATCCGGCTGCGTGGCAAGGGAGCCGACGGTGACCCCGGGGCACCCAAGGGCGACCTCATCCTCACGGTGACCGTCGAACGGCATCCGGTCTTCGGGCGCGACGGTGACAACCTCACCGTCGACCTGCCGGTGACCTTCTCCGAGGCCGCACTCGGGGCCACCGTCGCCGTGCCCACCCTCGACGGCACCCCGGTGCGGGTCAAGGTGGCACCGGGGACCCCGAGCGGCCGGGTGCTGCGCGTCAAGGGACGTGGGGTCGCCGGGCGAGGCGGCACCGGTGACCTGCTCGCCAAGGTGACCGTCATCGTGCCCCAGCGACTCACCGACGCCGCCCGCGAGGCGGTCGAGGTCCTGCGGGAGCAGGAGGCCGACGTCGACCCGCGCGCCGGCCTGTTCGAGCAGGCGAGCAGCTGAAGGAGGACGCCATGACGTCGTTCCAGTACGCGGCCTTCAGCCCCGACGACGAGACCCCGGTCTTCGTCATCTCCGTCGCGGCCGAGCTCGCCGGCATGCACGCCCAGACCCTGCGTCAGTACGACCGACTGGGCCTGGTCACCCCGTCGCGCACCCGCGGGGGCGGTCGCCGGTACTCCCAACGTGATGTCGCCCTGCTGCGCGAGGTGCAGCGGCTCTCCCAGGACGAAGGTGTGTCCCTGTCGGGCATCGCCCGCATCCTCGAGCTCGAGAACCAGGTGGCCGCCCTGCGCTCGCGGGTGGCCGAGCTGACCGCCGAGCTGGATGCCGTTCGGGCCGCATCCGGTCGCGTCACCCGGGTCTTCTCGGTCGCCTCGAGCGGCGACGTGTACGCCGCGCG
>NZ_DAORSO010000082.1:3054-11089 GCF_035443565.1 Ornithinibacter sp.
AGCGGTGGTGCGCTGCCGGGCCGTTGCGGCCACGGTGACGGCCGCTGCGGCGATCGCGGCGACGGCGACCAGCGCGGACCGGGGCTCGTCGGTGAGGCGCCCGACGGCGATCCACCCCAGGCCCCAGACGATGGCGGCCGCGACCGCCCACCGGCCCCCGAGCCGGCGCGCGAGGATCACCGCGACGAGGGCGGCCACCGCGAGCACTGCGGCAGCAAGCACCTCGGCGACCAGGCCACCGGGGTCGATGCCGCTCGCCACGAACGCGGCCGTGACGTTGGCGCAGGCCGCCACGGCAACCCAGCCGAGGTAGAGACCGAAGGTGCCGTCCACGATGACCGTCTCGGCATGGCCGTAGGACGGGTTCGCCTGCAGCCGGGCCACGAGCAGGCCGAGGGTCACGACGAGCCCGGCCATGACGAGCACGCTCACCCAGATCCAGCCCTGCTGGGTGACGAGCAGCCAGAGGGCGTTGAGCACCATGGATGCCGCCGCGAGCCATCCGATCGCACGGTGCCGGCGGTCGGTCGCCTGGTCGGGCAGCCACTGCCACACGGTGTAGGCGGCCAGGCCGAGGTAGATGGGGGTCCAGATCGAGAAGGCGGGGCCGGCGGGGGCGATGAGCGTGGCGTCCGCGGCCAGTGCGCCCCCGGACGACTCCTCGACCCGGGTGCCGATGACCCCGACGCCGACGAGCGTCCCGATGACGCAGAAGACCTCGGCGAGGGTGACGGCGACCTGCCGAGTTCGGTCCGAGCGGGTGGGGGCGGTCCGGGGGGAGGCGGTCTGGGTCGAGGTGGCCATGCCGTCATTGCACCACGGGCCCGGAGGGACACGGGTCCCACGAGCAGCGGCATTCAGGGCAGTTTCAGGTTGGGGCGATATCGTCGGTGCGTTGCGCACGTCGTGCCTCGGCTGTTGTGCGTCTTCACGAGACGAGAAGGTCGATAGGGCATGTCCGACGAAGAGCCGTTGAGCTCTCCAGGGCGGCCGGGAGGCTCCCGGCCGCCGGTGAGTCGTGCCGAATTGCGCTACCCGCCGCAGACCTACTACCGCAGCGTCGCCCTCGGCACGGTTTTTCCCGGCCTGGGCCTGCTGCGCACCCGGTGGCGCGCTCTCGGAGCCGGCCTCATCGCCGTGACGATCGCCGTGCTCGGCTTCGCCCTCGTGCGCCTCTGGCGCGGAGGGGTCCTGCGTTCGGTGCTCGACGCCAGTGTCCGCCCCGAGGTGCTCCAGTGGGTCGGCCTCGGCGTGCTCGTCGGCGCGGTGCTCTGGGTCGGGTCGATCGTCCTCACGGCGGAACAGACCTGGCCGCGCCGGCAGACGGCCGGTCGTTGGGCGCGAGTGGCCTTCGCGGCGGTGGCGTGCCTCATCATCGCGGCACCGGCCTCGCTCGCCGTGCAGTTCCTCGAGATCCAGACCTCCGTCATCAACGAGTCCTTCGGCGGCGTGACCGACGACAACAACAACGGCCTCACCGGTGGCACCAAGCAGGATCCCTGGGCGGGGACCGAGCGCGTCAACACGCTGCTCATCGGGTCAGACGCCGGTAAGGACCGCGTCGGGGTGCGCACCGACTCGCTCATGGTGGTCAGCACGAACACCAAGACCGGTGACACGCTGCTCATCGGCATCCCGCGCAACCTCGAGTTCGTTCCCATCCCCGACGACAACCCGCTGTCGACGGTCTGGCCCGACGGCTACAACTGTGGCGACGAGTGCCTGATGAACGGCATCTGGACCCTGGCCGAGGACCGTCGGGACCTCTTCCCCGGGGTCGAGAGCCCCGGACGCCAGTCGACGATCGACGTCGTGGGAGCCATCACCGGCCTGGAGATCGACCACTCCGTCGTCGTCAACCTGCGGGGGTTCACCGCCTTGGTGGACGCCATGGGTGGTGTCGAGATCAACGTCCAGGAGCGGGTGTGCACCGACTGCTCCAGCCGACCCGGTGGCGGCATCAAGTGGACCGACGGGGTGGAGCGGTGGATCGAGCCCGGCGTCCAGCGCCTCGACGGCCACGACGCCCTGTGGTACTCGCGCTCGCGGGCCGGCAAGGACGACTTCAGCCGGATGCGCCGTCAGCGCTGCATGGCCGGCGCCCTCATCGACCAGGCGGACCCGGTCTCACTCCTGCGCAACTACCCCCAGCTGGCCGCGGTCGTGAAGAACAACATCGACTTCGACATCCCGCAGCAGGACCTGCCGGCGTGGGTCGACCTCATCCTGCGCGTGCAGGATGGCGGGTCCATCCGCTCGCTGCCGTTCACCAACAAGGTCGTCAGTCCCGGCAACCCTGACTACGCCGAGATCCGCCGGCTCGTGGAGAAGTCGCTCGACCCGCCCGCGAAGTCCACGGCATCCCCCAAGCCGTCGGCCACGTCGAGCTCCACCTCGACCACGGGCACCGAGCCGTCACCGTCCCCGTCGCCGACCGAGTCCCCCGACGACTCGGAAGCCAACGAGCTCGCGGCGACCTGCTGAACGGCGTCCGCCTCCCGTGAGCGACGACGGCCGACCTCTCCACGTCGTGGTCATGGGGGTGTCGGGCTGCGGCAAGAGCACCGTCGCTGCGAGGGCTGCCGCCGCCCTCGGGTGGCCGTTCGCCGAGGGGGACGACGCCCACCCGTCGACGAACGTGGCCGCCATGCGGTCGGGGCGCGCCCTCACCGACGACGATCGATGGCCGTGGCTGAACGACCTGGCGGCGTGGATCGCCGGGCACGACGCGGCCGGCCGGTCGAGCGTCCTGGCGTGCTCGGCCCTGCGCCGGCCCTACCGTGACGTGCTGCGTTCGGGGGCCGGCAGGGCGCTGTTCGTGCACCTCGACGGCCCGCCCGAGGTGATCAGGTCGCGGCTGGCCGAACGCAGGGGCCACTTCATGCCCGCATCGCTCCTCGCCTCTCAGCTGGCGGCCCTCGAGCCGCTCGCGCCGGACGAGAACGGTCTCGCCCTGGACCTGCGACACCCTCCGGGCGAGCTCGTGGAGCAGCTGGTGGCCCACGTGAGCCAGGACAAGAGTTGAGTGGAATAGACTCAACTTTGGAACGGTTGTCCCTGATGTAGATCTGCCCTGGTTGCTGCAAGGAGACCCCATGGAACTGAAACCCACCGCGAAGGTGGCCGAGGCGCTGGCCATCGCGCAGCGCGCGGCCCAGACCGCGGGTCACGCCGAGATCACCCCGGCACACCTCGTGCTCGCCCTCGTCGAGCAGGAGGGCACGACCACCCCGGCGCTGCTCGAGGCGGCCGGAGGTTCGGTCGACGCCGCTGCGGCGTCCGCCCGCTCGACGTTGTCGGGGATGCCGCGCAGCACCGGAGCGACCGTGGCCTCGCCCGCGTTGGGTCAGGGGGCGCTCGGTGTGCTCCAGCAGGCGTCGACGCTGATGACCGCGCGGGGGGACACCTACCTCTCCACCGACCTGCTCGTGCTGGCCCTGGTCGAGAAGGGCGCGCTGCGCGGTGACGCCAAGGCACTCGAGGCCCGGATCGACGAGCTGCGCGGGGGCTCCCGGGTGGCCACCGAGAACCCGGAGGAGACCGGCGAGGCGTTGGCGAAGTACGGCACCGACCTCACCGAGGCCGCCCGTGAGGGACGGCTCGATCCGGTCATCGGTCGAGACGACGAGATCCGTCGCGTCGTCCAGGTGCTCAGCCGCCGCACGAAGAACAACCCCGTCCTCATCGGCGAACCGGGTGTCGGCAAGACCGCCGTCGTCGAGGGCCTGGCCCAGCGGATCGTCGATGGCGACGTGCCCGAATCACTGCGGGGCAAGCGCCTCATCGCCCTCGACCTCGGGGCCATGGTCGCCGGGGCCAAGTACCGCGGCGAGTTCGAGGAGCGGCTCAAGGCCGTGCTCGAGGAGATCAAGGACTCCGCCGGGCAGGTCGTGACCTTCATCGACGAGCTGCACACCGTCGTCGGCGCCGGGGCGACCGGGGAGTCCGCGATGGATGCGAGCAACATGCTCAAGCCCATGCTCGCCCGTGGGGAGCTGCGCCTCGTCGGGGCGACGACCCTGGACGAGTTCCGCGAGCACGTCGAGAAGGACCCTGCGCTGGAGCGCCGCTTCCAGCAGGTCTTCGTCGGCGAGCCGAGCGTCGAGGACACCATCGCCATCCTGCGCGGCCTCAAGGAGCGCTACGAGGCGCACCACAAGGTCGAGATCGAGGACAGTGCCCTGGTTGCCGCGGCCTCGCTCAGCGACCGGTACATCACCGGCCGCCAGCTGCCCGACAAGGCCATCGACCTCGTCGACGAGGCAGCCTCGCGCCTGCGGATGGAGATCGACTCCAGCCCCGTCGAGATCGACGTGCTTCGACGCGCCGTGGACCGGCTGCGCATGGAGGAGCTGCACCTGGCCAAGGAGACCGACGACGCGTCGCGCGAGCGGCTCGACCGCCTGCGCGCCGACCTCGCCGACAAGACCGAGGAGCTCGCCTCGCTGACGGCCCGTTGGGAGTCCGAGAAGTCCGGCCTCAACCGGGTCGGTGACGTCAAGGCCCGCCTCGACGACCTGCGCACCCAGGCCGAGCGGCTCCAGCGTGACGGTGACTACGAGGGAGCCTCGCGGGTTCTCTACGGGGAGATCCCCGCGCTCGAGCGTGAGCTCGAGGCGGCCCAACAGGCCGAGTCGGCCACGGCATCCGCTGACCTGATGGTCAAGGAACGGGTGGGGGCCGACGACATCGCCGAGGTCATCTCGGCATGGACCGGCATCCCCGCGGGGCGCCTGCTCCAGGGCGAGACCGAGAAGCTGCTGGCCATGGAGTCGATCATCGGGTCCCGGCTCATCGGGCAGGCCGAGGCGGTGCGCGCCGTCTCGGATGCCGTGCGGCGCTCGCGGGCCGGCGTCGCCGACCCGGATCGGCCGACGGGCAGCTTCCTGTTCCTCGGGCCGACCGGTGTCGGCAAGACCGAGCTGGCCAAGTCGCTCGCCGACTTCCTGTTCGACGACGAGCGCGCGATGGTGCGCATCGACATGTCGGAGTACAGCGAACGGCACGCGGTGGCGCGACTCATCGGTGCCCCTCCCGGCTACGTCGGGTACGAGGAGGGTGGCCAGCTCACCGAGGCCGTGCGACGTCGGCCCTACTCCGTCGTGCTGCTCGACGAGGTCGAGAAGGCTCACCCCGAGACCTTCGACATCCTGCTCCAGGTGCTCGACGACGGCCGGCTCACCGACGGCCAGGGGCGCACGGTCGACTTCCGCAACGTCATCCTCGTCATGACCTCGAACCTCGGCTCGCAGTTCCTCGTCGACCCGCTGCTCGAGCCCGAGGCCAAGCGGGATGCCGTGATGGCGGCGGTTCGGCAGGCCTTCAAGCCCGAGTTCCTCAACCGGCTCGACGAGGTCGTGCTCTTCGACCCACTCTCCCGGGACGAGCTCGCCGACATCGTGCACCTTCAGGTGCGGGCCCTCGGGACCCGGCTGCGTGACCGCCGGATCACCCTCGAGGTCACCGACGCGGCCACGGCCTGGCTCGCCGAGCAGGGCTTCGACCCGGCCTACGGTGCCCGCCCGCTGCGCCGGCTGGTTCAGCGCGAGATCGGCGACCGGCTCGCGACGGCGCTGCTCGCCGGGAGCGTGCGCGACGGCGACACCGTGACGGTCGACCGCGGCGAGGACGGCCTGACCCTGCGCTGAGCCGGGTGGCCTGGCCGGCTGAACTTCTCCGTCATCCCTGTGATGGCGGAGAAGTTCGTGCATGGCGCGGATATGTCTCCGTCACGCACGAACGTCTCCGCCACGGCTGTGATGACCCGTCCGGGGGTCGCGGGATACTGTTGCGGCCATGCGCCGACTCCCCGCCCTGATCGCCGCTGCCGGTCTCGTCGCCGTGCTGGCCGGGTGCTCTGGAGAGGCCGAAGCCCCGCAGGTGCCGCCCACCGAGCAGCTGGCGGCAGCCAAGACCGCCTTCGACGCGGCGAAGACCGTGAGCCTCACCCTGACCAGCCGGGACGTCCCGCCCCGCGAGAACGGCGTCACCGCCGCCAAGGGGGTCGGAGTCATCGACGCCACCGAGCCGAAGTTCCAGGGCACCATCACCGGCACGGTCGAGGGCATCGCGGCGACCATCGACGCGATCGCCATCGGCGACACGGCCTACCTCAAGCTGTTCACCCCGCAGTACGAGGAGACCGACCTCACCACGTTGAACGCCCCCAACCCGGCGCAGTTCTTCAACCCGGCCACCGGCATCTCCAGCCTGCTGCCGAAGACCACCGACGCCAAGGCCGCCGGCCAGACCCGCTCGGGCCAGGACGTGCTCGACCGCATCGACGGCACCCTGGACGGCGCGCTCGTCGAGGACCTGCTCCACCTCGGCGACGGCACCGGCACCTTCACCGTCAGCTACGGCCTCACCGAGAGCAACGAGCTGCGCACCGCCACGCTCAAGGGGCCGTTCTTCCCCGGGGTCGAGGCCACCTACCTGCTGACCATGACGGACTATGGCGCCCCAGCGACGATCACCCGCCCCTAGGGCACTGCTCACGACGGCTGCCATCGCCGTCGCCCTCGCCGCCGCCGACACCTATGTCGTCGTCCTCGCCCTGACCGACATGATGCGCGGTGTCGGGGTGGGCATCGACTCCCTCCAGCGGGCGACACCGATCGTCTCGGGCTTCCTGCTCGGCTACGTCGCGGTGCTGCCCCTCGTCGGTCGGCTGGCCGACCTCGTCGACCGCCAGCGGGTGCTGCTCGCCTGCCTGGGGGTCTTCGTCATCGGGTCGGTGGTCACCGCCCTGGCCGTCGAGCTGCCCGTGCTCGTGGCCGGCCGGGTGATCCAGGGCGTCGGCGGAGGAGGCCTCGTGCCGGCCACCCTGGCCATCGTCGCCCAGCTCTGGCCGCCGGACCGGCGCGGGGTACCCCTGGGTGTCGTCGGGGCGGTGCAGGAACTCGGGTCCGTGCTCGGCCCGGTGCTCGGCGCCCTCGTCCTCGTCATCGCTGACTGGCGGGCCATCTTCTGGCTGAACGCGGTGCTGGGTCTGCTGCTCGCCGGTGCGGTGCTGTGGGTCGGGGGCGGAGCGCTGCCGAGGCCGCGCCCGCACATCGTGCTGCTCGCGGGGCTGGCCGCGACCGTCGGCATCCTCGCCCTCGCAGCCCCCGAGTCCCTCGCGACGAGCGTGCGCTGGGGAGTGCCGTTCGTGCCCTTCGGCGACTCGACGTCGCGGCTCGCCACCCCCATCGGGCTCGTGGCGGGGGTGCTGATCCTGGCAGCCCTGCTGGTCGGCACGCGTGGTGCGTGGGCCCTGCTGCGCCGCGCCGACCTGCTCGGTGCGCTCCTTGTCGGTGGGGCACTCGGCTGCATCGTGCTGACCTTCGCCGCGGCCGAGCCGGAGACCGAGGTCGTCGGTCCGCTCGGCTACGCGTTGCTTCCCGTGGCGGTCCTGTTGTCGATCGCCTATGCCGTGCACCACCGCCGCTCGTCCTCGCCCCTGGTGCCCCGTGGTCTGGTGCGTGGTCGCCTCGTGTGGGCCCTGGTCGTGTCGGTGCTCGTCGGGGTTGCCTTGGTGGCCGTCATCGTCGACGTCCCGCTGCTCGCCCGCCTCGTGCACACCACCGACCAGACCGAGGCGGCGCTGGTGCTCGTCCGCTTCCTCATCGCGGTCCCGGTCGGGGCGCTGGCCGGAGGCTGGGCGCTGCGCCTGCTGGGCAACGGTGTGGTGGCCGCGGCCGGCCTCGCCCTCGCTGCCGTCGGCCTCGCAGTGATGACGACGTGGGGTCGCGGGTCGCTCGAGCAGGGCTCGTCGACCGTGGTGCTCGCTGCCGTGGGCCTCGGGATCGGGTTGGCCCTGGCCCCGGTGAACGACGCGGCACTCGCGGGAGCCACCCACGACGCCCACGGCACGGCATCCGCGCTCGTCGTCGTGGCCCGCATGGTCGGCATGGTCGTCGGGATCGCGCTGCTGACAGCCGTCGGCCTCCACCAGTACTACATCGCGGTTGCCGCCCTGCCCGACCCGACCGACACCGACGCGCTCAAGGATGCCGCGGTGCTCCAGGTGGCGTGGGCGTTCCGCGGGGCTGCG
>NZ_DAORSO010000083.1:0-9264 GCF_035443565.1 Ornithinibacter sp.
GGAGATGGTGCGGGTCCGCAGGGCGAGCGGGCTCCGCAGCGCCCGCGACGTCCCTGCCGACACCGTCGCGAGGGCGGCGTACATGCCACACAGGACCATCACCGCCGGCGCCTCGGCCCCCATCGGACCGGCCGCGAGGGCGCCGAGCACTCCGCAGCCGAGCACCAGCACCGGGCCGCTGAGGGCGGCGAGCGCCACGAGGACCAGCCGCGGTCGCGCTTCGCCCACGGCATCCCGGGCTGCCCGCGTCGCGACCACGGGACCGACGAGGGTGGAGGCAAGGAAGACGAGGTTCACCACGAGGCCCACCGCGACCGCCGTGTCGGACTCCACGAGGGGCGTGAGACCGGCCGGCCACATGGGTGGGGCCAACAGGGCGAGCGCCACGGCATCCACGGTGGCTAGCGCGAGGACCACCGTAATCAGGCGTGGCGGCAGGCCGTTGCCGATGTAGCGGACCGCGAGCAGCGGCAGCAGGGACAGGGCCGCGATCACCGGCACGTGCCCGACCGTGGCCAGGGCAGCCAGAAGCCGGATCCACGAACCACCGGTGGAGTCGCTTGCGACAGCCAGCGCGAGCGTGGCGGCCACGGCCGGGTAGGCGAGCGCGACGCCGACCAGGCCGAGCGTTGCCCGCCGCCAGGCCACCCACCCCGGGTCGAGGCCACGGTGGGCGAGCAGCAGGACCACCGCGGTCACGAGGGCCCACACCAGCACCCAGGGGGAATCACCCGGTGGTCCGGGTTCGGCAACGACCCCTGCCGTCACGGTGAGGCCGGCCACGGCGATCATCACCGTGGCAGCCGTGACCTCCACGGGCGTCGGTGACGTCCGGCGCGTCATCCATCCAGTGTCAGGGAAGGGACCCCGACGTCGCCAGTGCCCGAACGGGTCGGACCTCGGTGGGGCATGCCCACCCGGTTGTGACATGCAGAGCGCGCGGAATGTCGCGCCCACTGCATGTCACGAGCCGTCAACTACAACCTGGCGATGACCGCGCGACCGCGATCGGTCAGCGAATCCCGCTTCACGGCATCCATGCCGTCCCACGTACGCGTGACCATCCGCGAGCGCGGGTTGCCCTCGAAGACCTCCCGGTGGTCCTCGACGAAGGTCCAGTACAGGGCGTCCCAGTCCTCGCGCCACGGGCCGGGGCCATGGTCGGTCATCCGCCTCAGGTAGGCGCTGCCCGAGACGTACGGCTTGGTCGTGACCGCCGCCCCGGCCGCGAACTGCGACATCGCGTGGACGTTGGGCACCATGACCCAGTCGTAGGCGTCGACGAACATCGCCATGAACCACTCGTACACCTCGACCGGGTCGGTGCGCAGCAGGCACATCGCGTTGCCGAGCACCATGAGCCGCTCGATGTGGTGCGCCCAGCCGCGCTCGAGCACCCCCTCGATCGCGTGGTCCACGGGGTCGAGCCCGGTCGTGCCGCCCCACCAGCCCGGCGCCAAGGACCGGGTGTGGCCCAGGTGGTTCGCGACCCTCATCCGGCGCCCGAACAGGTGGTAGGTGCCCCGCATGTACTCGCGCCACCCGATGAGCTGGCGCACGAAGCCCTCGAGCGACGCGAGCTCGACCCCCTGCTCGGCCGCGCCGGTGAGCACCGCGTCGAGCACCTCGCGCGGGTCGAGCAGGCCGCAGTTCAGCGCCGGGGTGATCGCGGCGTGGAAGAGCACCGGGTGCTGCGTGGAGACGGCGTCCTCGTACGGGCCGAACTGCGCCAACCGTTCGTCGACGAACTCCTGCAGGGCCGCCCGGGCCTGCTCGTGGGTCACCGGCCACGCGAAGGATGCCGCGCGGCCAGGTGCCGCGGGGAACTCGCCCTGCACCCACGAGATCGCCTCGTCGACCTGCGCGGTGCGCTCGGCACCGGTCCAGCTGGGCACCACATGGCCTCGGGGCAGCTTCTTGCGGTTCTCGGTGTCGAACGACCACCGCCCACCGACGGCCTGGCCATCCTCGACCAACACGTCGAGCCGGCGGCGCTGCCACTGGTAGAAGGTCTGCATCCGGGCCCGCCGGTCCCCGAACCAGTCGACGAGCTCAGGCCTCGTGGTGAGGAAGTTCGGCGACTCGAGCACGTCGTGCGGCCCGAAGCCCACCCCGGCGTCGGCCACGGAACGGCGCAGGTCACGCAGCATCCAGTCGTCAACCGGATCGACGACGCTGAGCGCATCAGGTCGCAGCCCGGCGAGGTGGGCGGCGAGACGCCCGCCCGAGGGCCGCACGGCATCCGTCTCCAGGACGTCGACGTCGAAACCCGCGTCGCGCAACCGCTCCACGAAGTGGCGAGATGACGCCCGGTGCAGCACGAGCTTCTGAGCGTGGAACGGCTGGTGACGAAAGAGCAGGTCGTCCTCGACGAGCACGAAACGCGTTCCGGGCGGGGCGTCGAGGTGGGCCGCGAAGAGCTGGTGCGGGTACACGACCCGCACCATGCGCCGGGCGACCCCGGACGGCGCACCGGCCGTCACCGGCGGTGCGCTCACGTGCCCTGAAGGTCGGCGAGCACCGTGCGGGCGACCCGGTCGCCGGAGACCAGGGCCCCCTGGATGGAGGCGGTGTCCCGGTGGTCGCCAGCGACGTAGACCCCCGGCGAGACCCGCGCCCGGCTGACCGTGCGCAGCGGTGCGGGCTGGGTCGGCAGCGCGTGCAGGATGTCGTCGCGGCGCAGCAGACCCCAGTCGGCGGGCGGGGCACCGAACATCTCCCCTGCCTGTCGCCGCACCTCGGCCTCGGTGCCGCCGGTGCCGTCCGGCGCCAGCAGGCAGGTCACCTGGACGAGGTGTCGTCCGGCCGGGGCGTAGGTCGGCGCCGCGTTGCTCATCACCGCGGCATTGACGATCGGCCCCCGCCGACGGCCGTCGACCATGAGCAGGGTGGATGCCGTCGGCGCCTGCGGGGCGTCGAACCACCAGGTCTGCAACCCCTTGGTCGCGGGGGCCGGCAGCGGCAGCAGCCCCGCCACGGCATCCGGCCCGACGGCGACGACGGCGGCGCGGGCACTGACCCGTGAACCGCCGGCGAGCGTGAGCACCGTGCGCCCGGCATCCGCGCTGAGCGAGGTGACGCGTTCGCCGAGTCGTACGTCCACGCCCGCCGCGCGCGCTCGCCCGGCGAGCTGTTCCGGCAGGGCCCGGATGCCGTTCGCGGGCACCCCCGGCACGCCGAGCGCGAACATGCGAACCAACAGGCGTGCGAACGCCTCGGAGGTCTCGCCCCGGTCCTCGGCGAGCACCCCGGCGAGGAAGGGCTCGATCACCTCGGTGCGCAGCGGACCGCGCACCCCGGCGCGGTCGAGCCCTTCGCGCAGTGACCGGTCGGCGGCCAAGGCCCCGGCGATGACCCGGCGGGGCGCGACCACGGCCGGCCCGGCCCACCGGGCCAGCGCGGCGACGGCGCGCGGGGAGAGCAGGCCGCTACGCAGCGTGGCGGCGAGACCACCGGGCGCCCGCAACGGGTGGGTGAGTTCGACGAGGCCACGCTCACGTCGCACCTGCAGACCGGCCCCGAAGGGGCGCAGGACGAGGGCCTCGAGGTCGACCCAGCGCTGCACGGCGGGATAGGCGGGATTGAGCACCTGGAAGCCGCGGTCGAGGAGGAAGCCGTCGACCTCGTCGGTGCGTTGGCGCCCACCCACGGCATGCGCCGTCTCCAGCATGACCACGGCCCGACCGGCCTGCGCGAGCACGTGCGCACACCTCAGCCCAGCCAGCCCGGCACCCACGACCACGACATCCGCATCCACGACCGCAACCCTAGGCTGAGCACACCCGAACCACGTCTCACTTGACAATACTTTGTCTAAGGTTGTGGACCACTCCGGGGCCGTTGTCTAGGCTTTGCGCACAGCGGTCAGCCGCCCCGGGACACATCCCGTCCGACCAGACCAGCGAGGCAGGAGGCGCACGTCGATGAGTGCCGAGACGACCGCTCTGAAGCTCGATGCGCCGGAGACCACGGCCAGCGTCGAATCCACCCTCACGCGCGCCGACTCCCTGCTCGAGACGACCTTCCTCGAACTCGCGAGCGCGCTCGACCAAGCCGCGGCCGACAACGCCCCCGACGAGGCGAGCCCGACTGCCGGCCCGCTCGGGGTCGACCTGGTCGGTGAGCTGGCCGAGCGCTCGCGCAACCACGGCAAGCGCCTGCGCCCGACCCTGGCCCACTGGGGCTGGGTGGTCGGCGGCGCCGAGCCCGGCAGCCACACCGACCTCGTGCGGATCGCGGCGGCGCTCGAGCTGCTGCACCTGTTCGCGCTGATCCAGGACGACGTCATGGATCGCTCCGACTCGCGGCGTGGTCGCCCCACGCTGCACGTCGTGGCGGCGCAGCGCCACCGTGACGAGCAGGGCCTCGGCGACGACACCCTCTTCGGCGACAGCGTGGCCACCCTCGTCTCCGACCTGGCGCTGAGCGAGGCCACGCTGCTCGTCGCCCCCACCGCCGCCACCGTGCGGGCCGCCTGGCGACTCATGGCGGTCGAGCTCGTCGAGGGCCAGCTGCTCGACGTCACCCACACCGCGGGCCGCCGCCGCGACCACGCGACCTCGCGCCGGATCGCCCGGTTCAAGAGCGGCCGCTACACGATCACCCGTCCCCTCCAGCTCGGCGCACTGGTGGGTGGGGCCGACGAGCACACCGTGCGCGGGCTCATCGCGTGGGGTGACCTCATCGGGGACGCCTTCGCCGTGCGCGACGACGTCCTCGGCGTCTGGGGCGACCCGACCCAGACCGGCAAACCCGCCGGTGACGACCTGCGGTCGGGCAAGCCCACCGAGCTGCTCACCTGGGCCGCCGAGCTCCTTCCCGCGAGCGACCGTCCCCTGTTGGACGCCTGCGACGCCGGCACCCTCGACGACGCCGGGGTCGACGCCCTCCAGCAGGCGATGGTCGCTGCCGGGGTTCGCGACCGGGCCGAGCAGGCCGTCGCCGACCTCAGCCGTCGCGCCCACGCACGCCTCGACGCCCTCGCCGTCGAACCCCGGGCGGATGCCGCGCTGCGCGGCCTCGCCGACGCCATCGCCTGGAGGTGCTCATGAAGGTTCTCGTCGTCGGGGCCGGCCTCTCCGGGCTGGCCGCCGCCTGCCACCTGACCGCCGCAGGGCACGACGTCACCGTGCTCGAGCGCGAGGACGTCGTCGGTGGCCGCGCCGGCCTGCTGCGCCTCGGCGACTTCCGCCTCGACCCGGGGCCGGTCGTCATGACCATGCCCGAGCTGCTCCACGACCCGATCCGGGCCGTCGGCGGCGACCCCGACTCACTGATCACCATGCGTCACCTCGACCCCGCCTACCGCGCGGTCTACCCCGACGGCAGCGAGCTGCACATCCGCGCCGACATGGACGACCTGCGCGAGGAGATCCGCACCAAGGTCGGCCCGGCCGACGCCGCGGGCTTCGACCGTTTCCTGGCGTGGCTGGAGCAGCTCTACGACACCGAGTTCGACACCTTCGTCGACCACAACTACTCCTCACCGCTCGACCTCGTGCGCTCCCCGGCGACCGCGCTCAAGCTGTTGCGGCTCGGTGGCCTGAGCGCCCTCGGCCCGTCCGTCGACCGGTTCTTCACCGACGACCGGCTCACCCGCATCTTCAGCTTCCAGGCCCTGTACGCCGGCATCTCGCCCGCCAAGGCCCGCGCGGTGCTCGCCGTCATCACCTACATGGACACCGTGCGCGGCGTGTTCTACCCCGAGGGTGGCATGCACGCCGTGCCCCGGGCCATGGCCCAGGCCCTCACCGACGCGGGGGTCCCGATCCACCTCGACGTCGAGGTCAGCGAGATCCTGCGCCGCGGCGACGGAGCCGTCGCCGGGGTCGCCACCACCGGCGGTGAGCGCCTCGCGGCCGACGCCGTGGTCGCGACCGTCGACCTCCCGGTGGTCTACGACCGCCTGCTCCCCGGCATCCGCGCCCCCCGCACCATCAGGACCGGCAGCTACTCCCCCTCCGCCGTCGTGTGGCACGTCGGCGCCTCGGGCACGCCCGGCCCGCACCTGCGCCACCACAACATCCACTTCGGCACCGACTGGGACGGTGCGTTCGAGGCGATCATCGACCGCGGCGAGCTCATGCCCGACCCGTCGCGCCTGGTCACCGTGCCCTCGGTGACCGACCCGACCGCCGCACCGGCCGGCTCCACCGCCATGTACGTGCTCGAACCGGTGCCGCACACCGGTGCCGGGCTGGACTGGCGCCGTGAGGCCGGGCCGATGCGTGAGCGGCTCCTGCGCTTCCTCGAGGACGGCGGCTACCCGACCGACATCCGCGAAGAGGCCTTCATCACCCCCGACGACTGGCGCGCCCAGGGCATGCACCTCGGCACCCCGTTCGCCCTCGCCCACACCTTCCGCCAGTCCGGCCCCTTCCGCCCCTCGAACGTCGACCGCCGGGTGCCCGGCCTGGTGTTCGCCGGCTCCGGCACCCAGCCGGGCGTCGGCATCCCCATGGTGCTCGTCAGCGGCAAGCTCGCCGCGCAGCGGGTCCAGCAGTACGCCGGGGGCGCGCGCCCTGTCGCCAGGACACCACGTACGGTGGCCCGGTGACCGAACCCACCCCGGCCACCTCACCCGAGGTGCTGGCCGCCGGCTACGCCCGCTGCGCCGAGATCACCCGTGAGCACGGGACGACGTACTACTGGGGCGCCCGGCTCCTGCCCGCCGCCTCGCGCCGCCACGTGCACGCCGTCTACACCCTGGCCCGCCTCGCCGACGACATCGTCGACCTCGCGGGCCCCGAACCCGGCCCGGAGACCGCCGCGGAGCTCGACGCCTTCGAGGCGTCGTTCTGGCAGGCGCTCGCCGACGGCACCTACACCGACCCCGTCATGGCCGCCGTCGCGACGTCGGTGCGCGAGTGCGGCATCGCCGACGACTGCTTCACCCGCTTCTTCGGTGCCATGCGCAGCGACCTGACCCAGCGCACCTACGAGACCTGGGCTGACCTGCTCGCCTACATGGACGGCAGCGCCGCCGTCATCGGCGAGATGATGCTGCCCGTGCTCAACCCCACGACGGATGCCGTCGTGCCGGCTCGCGCGCTCGGCCTCGCCTTCCAGCTGACGAACTTCCTGCGCGACGTCGGCGAGGACCTCGACCGCGGGCGCGTCTACATCCCCCAGGAGGACCTGCGCCGGTTCGGCGCCGACCCCCACGCCCGCGTCGTCACCCCGCAGTGGCGCGAGCTGATGGCCTTCCAGATCGAGCGCAACCGCCGCCTCTACCGCGAGGCCGACGCCGGCATCCCCATCCTGCCCGGGGCATCCCGCCGCTGCGTCGCCACGGCACGGGTGCTCTACGCCCGCATCCTCGAAGGCATCGAGGCCGCCGACTACGACGTGTTCACCTCTCGCGCACGAGTCCCCACCGCGCGCAAGGCCGCGCTCGCGGCGCGCATGGTGACCTCGCGCGACCCGATGCGACTCGTGGCCCGCGACCGCGCCGCCGTCGACCCCTTCGGCGGGGCCTGGGTGTCGGATGACCCCGTCGTGCTGGTCGACGAGGGCGGCGCCCCGATCGGTCAGGGCCGCAAGTCCGCGATCCACCACGACGACACCCCGCTGCACCTGGCGTTCTCCTGCTACGTCCTGGACCCGGCAGGTCGGCTGCTCGTGACGACGCGGGCGGCGAGCAAGCCGAGCTTCCCCGGGGTCGTCACCAACACCGTGTGCGGCCACCCGACCCCCGGCGAGGACCTCGCGCAGGCCGTGCGGCGGCGGGCCCGCAGCGAGCTGGGCGTCGAGGTGGGAGACCTGCGTCTCGTGCTGCCCGAGTTCCGCTACCAGGCGCAGATGAACGGCATCGTCGAGAACGAGGTGTGCCCGGTGTTCGTCGGGTGGGCGACCAGCGACTCCACCGCCCCCGACCCCGAGGAGGTCGACGACGTGCAGTGGGTGCCCTGGGAGCAGTTCCGTGACGAGGTGCTCGAGGGAGTGCGCACCGTGTCGCCCTGGGCCACCGAGCAGGTTCCGTTGCTGGCCGCGCTCGGCCCCGACCCCCGCTCCTGGCCCGCCGGGTCGCGCGCGGCACTGCCCCCGGCGGCTACCCTCGGCCCCGGCGCCGACGCACTGGCCCCGGCGTCCTGAGCGCCGCGACCATTGAACCCCCGAGCCGCCGACACCCACGTCGAGGACACCATCAAGGAGACCGTGTGAGCACGTCCGCACCGAGCACGCAGGGCTGGGTCCTTGCCGACGCCTTCGACCGGGCCGCCCCCACGTACGACGCCATGGTGGCCCTGTCCCCCGGCTACCACGACCAGCTGCTCGGAGCCGCCGGCGCGCTGCTCGACCGGCTGCCCGCCCCGGACGGCTCGGCTCTGAAGGTGCTCGACCTCGGGTGCGGGTCAGGCGCGTCGACCCAGGCCCTGCTCGAGCAGTGGCGCACCCGCGGGGGCGCCGCCGACCTGCTGAGCGTCACCGGCGTCGACATGTCCGAGGGGATGGTGGCGCAGGCCCGCGCCAAGTCGTGGCCCGCCGGGGTCCAGCTCGTCGTGTCGGACGCCGTGACCTACCTGGAGGCGCTCCCGGACGACTCGGTCGACGGCATCCTCGCCTGCTACCTGCTGCGCAACGTGCCCGACCGCGAGCGACTCGTGCGCGAGATGGCCCGCGTGCTGCGCCCGGGCGGCGGCGTCGTCATCCACGACTACTCCGTGCAGGGCAGCACCCGCGCCAAGGCCATCTGGGCGACCATCTGCCACGGCGTCATCATCCCGCTGGCCGTCATCAAGCGCTCCGACGTGCCGCTGCACCGCTACCTCTACACGAGCGTGCGGGACTTCGACTCGGTCGCCCGGATCTGCGAGCGGCTCCTCGGCGCCGGCCTGGTCGACGTGCGGCACCGCACCTACCGCGGCTGGCAACGCGACGTCATCCACACCGTGGGCGGATCGGCACCGTCGTGAACCCGCTACGCCGCACCCCGACGTGGCGGCCGGGACGGGACGCACGAGCCGTGTTCCACCCGCCGCCGGCCCCGACACCCCCCGTGGATGCCGTGCCTGCCTCCGCGCGCCACGTCGTCGTCGTCGGTGGCGGCATCGCGGGGTTGACCTCCGCCCTCGCGCTCGCGGAGCGCGGGGTGCGGGTCACCGTGCTCGAGCGCGATCAGCGCCTCGGCGGCCGCGTGCGTGCGTGGCCGGTCGACGGGCCCGGGAGCGACGCCTGGATGAGCCGGGGTTTCCACGCCTTCTTCCGGCAGTACTACAACCTGCGCGCCGTGCTGCGCCGCACCGACCCCACGTTGTCGCGGCT
>NZ_DAORSO010000083.1:9364-11049 GCF_035443565.1 Ornithinibacter sp.
CGCGTGGCGCGAGTCCGTGGCCGGCATCCGGTCTGCTCCGGCGTTCGCCGTCTGGCGGCTGTGGTTCTCCGACCTCGTGGCGCCCGAGCGGGCACCGTTCCTCGGGACGAGCGGCTACGGGCCCCTCGACAACATCTCGGTGCTCGAGCGCTTCGAGGGCCACGCCACCCGGTGGACCGCTGAGCACGGCGGGTCGGTCGTCGAGCTGCACGCCTACGCGCTGCCCGAGGGGACCGTCGAGAGTGAGCTGCGCGACTCGATGCTGCACGAGCTGCACCGGGTCTACCCCGAGACGGCCACGATGACGGTGCTGCACGACGAGTGGGTGGTCGAACGCGACTGCGTGCTCGTCGGGCTAGAGCCGTGGCGCTCACGGCCCGGAGTGCGCACCCCCGACTCCTCGATCGTCCTCGCCGGCGACGCCGTGCGCTGCGACCTGCCCGTGGCCCTCATGGAGCGGGCCGCCACCACCGGCTGGATGGCCGCGGACCTGCTCCTCACCGGGTGGGGACTGCCCGGTCACGGCGTGTGGTCGGTGCCGATGGGCTCACGCCTGGGTGCGGTTCCGCGGGTGGCCCGACGCGGCATCCGGCGTTACCGCTCGGCGGCGCGGCGCAGTTCGTAGAGGCGGGCTGCGTAGACGAGGTCATCGGCCCAGAGCTGGGTCGCCGAGGCCCGCATGCCCACCTTGACCAGGGGGGCGAGCCCGCGGGCGACCCGGAAGCCGAACCGCTCGGACGTCGCGATGACCGCCTCGGTCATGACCGTGCGCGCCGGGTGCACCCCGGGGGCGGTCAGCGGCGTGGCGTGGGTCTCGACGACGCTGCCGGTGCCCTCACCGTCGGTGATCGTCATGATGATGGTGTGCGAGTCGGGGCAGGTGAACTCGGCCCGCACCGGCACCGCGAAGGTGCGGCCGAGGCGGTAGGCGACGTCGAGCACGAGCTTGTCGGGGGTTGACGCACCCTCGTCGACGGTGAGGTCACTGAAGGCGTAGGGGTGCAGCCAGGCACCGTGCCACGGGTCGAGACGGTTCGCGATGATGTCACGCGGTTCGCAGGTCACGGGCAACGAGATGACCGAGGCGATGGAGGCGTCCAGCGGTGGGCGGGTCGCGAGCACCGGTGTGTCCGTCGGCTGCACGCCCGGCTCGACCTGGCCGAGGCGCACCCACACGAGCACCCCGTCGTCGTGGGAGGCGTACGTCGCCCACGCCCGGCGGGTCGTGCGTCCGAGCGGCATCCCGTGCCACTTGCACAGCACGGTGCCGTCGACGACGTCGCAGTCCTCGAGGCGGGCGCCGAGGTGGGGGCAGGCTCCCGGCCCGGCCAGCACCGAGCCGTCGGTGTCGCGCCACAGCACGACCTCGCGGCCGGCGATGGTGCGCATCAGGGTGCGGTCGGCCGGCACGTCGCTCGACGCGGCGGCGACGAGCCAGCCGTGGGTGGGTCGGCGCATCGCCGCGGCGAGGGACTCGTCGATCTTCACGGGCTTGGCATCACGCCAGGTGCCGCGCAGGTGGTCGGGCGTCGTCTGGGGGAGGTAGCGCACCGGCACGCGGTGACGCACCTCCTCGCGGAAGGACCGGTCGGTACGCAGCAGACTCACCCCACAACGCTAACCCGCGCGGGGGTGCGGCCACCAGATTGGCCAGCGACCGGCATCCCGGCCTGTCTAACCCCACG
>NZ_DAORSO010000084.1:0-8834 GCF_035443565.1 Ornithinibacter sp.
CACCGGTACGGTGGTCCCGACATCGGCAGTGACCGCAGCCACACCCAGCATCGCGGTCGCCCAACCCTGTCGACCGCGACGACGCACACCCGGCGACGCCTACGGTCGGCTCGACGCGGCATCCGTCACCACGGGCGCCCGGACAAGGAGTGCCCTGTGAGCGACAGCGACGTCGCCCCCCTCGAGACCGCGTTCGGCGTGGACCACCACGTCAGCCGCGCGACCGCCCCCGAGAACCCCGTCCGCCTCGAGCAGGACGGCGGCCCCGAGATGGTGCAGCTGCTCACCCCTGAGGGGGAGCGGGTCTCGCACCCCGAGCACGACGCCGTCGTGGACGCCCTGAGCGACGAGGAGCTGCGCGGGTTCTACCGCGACCTCGTGCTGATCCGGCGCTTCGACGCCGAGGCCACGGCGCTCCAGCGGCAGGGCGAGCTGGGCCTGTGGGCCAGCCTGCTCGGGCAGGAGGCCGCCCAGGTCGGCTCCGGCCGCGCGCTGCGCCCCCAGGACTACGCCTTCCCGACCTACCGAGAGCACGGCGTCGCGTGGTGCCGCGGCGTCGACCCGGTCAACCTGCTCGGCATGTTCCGCGGGGTCAACCACGGTGGCTGGGACCCCAACGAGAAGAACTTCCACCTCTACACGATCATCATCGGCGCGCAGACGCTGCACGCCACCGGATATGCCATGGGCATCCAGCGTGACGGCGCGGTCGGCACCGGCGACGACGAGCGTGACGCCGCCGTCATCGCCTACTTCGGCGACGGTGCCACCAGCCAGGGCGACGTGTCCGAGGCGCTGGTCTTCGCGGGCGTCAACAACAGCCCGGTCGTGTTCTTCTGCCAGAACAACCAGTGGGCCATCTCCGAGCCGAACGAGAAGCAGACCCGGGCGCCGCTCTGGCACCGGGCGCGCGGGTTCGGGTTCCCCGGCATCCGTGTCGACGGCAACGACGTCCTCGCCGTGTATGCCGTGACCAAGGCCGCGCTGGATGCCGCGCGCACCGGCCAGGGCCCGACGTTCATCGAGGCCTACACCTACCGGATGGGCGCCCACACCACCTCCGACGACCCGACGAAGTACCGCGTCAGCGCCGAGGTCGAGGTGTGGAAGCACCGTGACCCGATCGAGCGCTTCAAGCGGTGGCTGCTCACCACCGGCCGCGCCGACGCCGCGTTCTTCGACGCCATCGACGCCGAGTCCGACACCCTCGGCACCTCGGTGCGAGAACGGTGCCTGTCGATGCCCGAACCCCCCGGAACCGACATGTTCGACCACGTCTACGCGACGCCGCACCCCGTCATGGAGCGCGAGCGGGCCGAGTTCGTCGCCTACCAGGCGTCCTTCGAGGAGGCGCAGGCATGAGCCCCGGAGCCACCAAGCCCACCACCATCGCCAAGGGCATCACGAGCGGGCTGCGGGCCGCCATGGAGCGCGACCCCAAGGTCGTGCTCATGGGTGAGGACATCGGCAAGCTCGGCGGGGTCTTCCGGGTCACCGAGGGCCTGCAGAAGGACTTCGGCGAGGAGCGGGTCATCGACACCCCGCTGGCCGAGGCCGGCATCCTCGGCACCGCCATCGGCATGGCCCTGCGCGGCTACCGCCCGGTCATCGAGATCCAGTTCGACGGGTTCGTCTACCCGGCGTTCGACCACATCGTCAGCCAGGTCGCGAAGCTGCACGCCCGCTCGCTGGGGTACGTGAAGATGCCGCTCGTCATCCGCATCCCGTTCGGCGGTGGCATCGGCGCGGTCGAGCACCACAGCGAGTCCAACGAGGCCTACTTCGCCCACACGGCGGGGCTGCGCGTCGTCGCCGTCTCCAACCCGCACGACGCCCACTGGATGATCCAGCAGGCCATCGAGACCGACGACCCCGTCGTGTTCTACGAACCCAAGCGGCGCTACTGGGACAAGGGCGAGGTCGGCGACGGGCCGGCCGGGTCGCTCAGCTCGGCGCGCGTGCTGCGCGAGGGCACCGACGTCACGCTGCTGGCCTACGGCCCCATGGTCAAGACGTGCCTCCAGGCCGCCGAGGCCGCCGCGGAGGAGGGGCACAACCTCGAGGTCATCGACCTGCGCTCGTTGTCGCCGCTCGACGAGGACACGATCCTCGCCTCGGCGCGCAAGACTGGCCGGGTCGTCGTCGTCCACGAGGCGTCGACCTTCCTCGGCATGGGTTCGGAGATCTCCGCGCTCGTCACCGAGCGGGCCTTCCACCACCTCGAGGCCCCGGTGCTGCGCGTCGGCGGCTACAACGTGCCCTACCCGCCCAGCCGCATCGAGGAGGAGTTCCTCCCCGATCTCGACCGGGTGCTCGACGCCGTCGACCGCTCCCTCGCGTACTGAAAAGGGGTTCTCGCAGATGGCTCTTCGTGAGTTCAAGCTCCCCGACCCGGGTGAGGGTCTGACCGAGGCCGACCTCGTCACGTGGCACGTCGCCGTCGGTGACACGGTCAAGGTCAACGACATCGTCGTCGAGGTCGAGACGGCCAAGTCGCTCGTCGAGCTGCCGGTGCCCTTCGCCGGCACCGTCGCCTCACTGCATGCGGCCGAGGGCGACACCGTCGACGTCGGCTCGGTCATCATCACCGTCGACGACGGGGTGGGCGGTTCCTCGGATGCCGCCGCGCCGGCTCCCGCTGCCGCCGCGCCCCCCGCTGCCGCCGTGCCTCCCGCGACTCCCGCTGCCGCCCCGGCATCCGATGGCGGTGCTGCGGGCGAGGAGATCGCCGAGGGCCTCATCGGTGGCACGACCTCGACGGGGCGCACCGCGGTGCTCGTCGGCTACGGGGTCAAGCAGACCGAGGCCAAGCGCCGCCCCCGCGCTGGCGGGGCATCGCCGACCGTCCCCGAATCGACCAATAGGTCACCAGAGGTACAGCCGCTGTCCGGGGAGCGCACCCGCACCCTGGCCAAGCCGCCGGTGCGCAAGCTCGCCAAGGACCTCGGCCTCGACCTCGCCGCCATCACCCCGACCGGCGAGGGCGGCATCGTCACCCGCGCCGACGTCGAAGCCGCGGCCGCGAGCGCGACCGGTGCCCCGGCATCCGCACAGGAAAGCTCGGATGCCGTTCCCGCCGCGTCCCGCTGGGGTCACCCCACGGCATCCGGCGACCGTGAGGAGCGGATCCCGGTCAAGGGCGTGCGCAAGATGACCGCCCAGGCCATGGTGGCCTCCGCGTTCACCGCGCCGCACGTCACCGAGTGGGTCACGGTCGACGTCACCGGGACGATGGAGCTCGTCGAGCGGCTCAAGGCCGACCGTGAGTTCCGCGACGTCAAGGTCACGCCGCTGCTCGTGCTCGCCAAGGCGATGTGCGTCGCGGTGCGCCGCAACCCCGGCATCAACGCCAGCTGGGACGAGGCCGCCCAGGAGATCGTCGTCAAGCACTACGTCAACCTCGGCATCGCCGCGGCGACCCCGCGCGGGCTCCTCGTGCCGAACATCAAGGATGCCGACGCGATGACGATGCGTGAGCTCGCCGACGCGATCGGCACCCTCACGGCCACCGCCCGCGAGGGGCGCACGCAGCCCGCCGACATGAGCGGCGGAACGATCACCATCACCAACGTCGGGGTGTTCGGCATCGACGCCGGGACGCCGATCCTCAACCCCGGTGAGTCCGCGATCCTCGCGTTCGGCACGGTGTCGCGTCGCCCGTGGGTCGTCACCGCGGCCGATGGCAGCGAGAGCATCGAGCCGCGCTGGGTGACCACGCTGGCGCTGAGCTTCGACCACCGACTCGTCGACGGCGAGCTCGGCAGCCGCTACCTCGCCGACGTCGCCGCCCTGCTCGGCGACCCGGGGCGGGCCCTGGTCTGGGGCTGAGCACCCGTCGCCCCCACGGGGTACGCCCTCACTAGGGTGTGCCCCGTGGTGGCGAATGGGCTGGTTGAGACTCGGCCGTTGGGCCTGGTGCTGCTCGGCGGCACCATCGGCACCGCCGGTCGTGAGGGCCTGCACCTCGTCCTGCCCGCCGACGGCGGCATCCCGTGGTCGGTGTTCCTCGTCAACATCGTCGGCGCCGCCGTGCTCGGTGGCCTGCTCGCCCACCTGGCCGCCGTGGAACCTGAGACGCCGCGCCGACGTGAGGTGCGACTGTTCGTGGGCACCGGCATCCTCGGCGGGTTCACGACGTACAGCGCCCTGGCGACGGACACCGTGCTGCTGGCCGACTCCCGTCCGGGCCTGGCGATCACGTATGCCGTGGCGAGCGTCGTCCTCGGCGTCCTCGCCGCGGGGATCGGCTTCCGCATCGGGAGGCTGTTCGCCGACCGGCATGCCGACCGGGCGCGGGGAGGTCGGGCATGAGCATCCCCGTGTTCCTCCTCGCCTGCCTCGGCGGGGGTATCGGCGCCTGCCTGCGCTTCGTCGGGGACGGGCTGGTCATGCAGCGTGCCAAGCCGGGCTTTCCGGCGGGGATCTTCCTGGTCAACGCGCTCGGGTCGTTCCTGCTCGGTCTGGTCGTCGGGTCGTTCGAGGCGGGTCTGGTCGACAGCACGTGGCTGTTCATCCTCGGGGGCGGGGTGCTCGGGGGCTTCACGACGTTCAGCACGGCGATGGTCGACACCGTTCGGCTCATGCACCAGGAGGCCTGGGGCCGTGCTGCCGCCAACGCGGCGGGCATGCTCGTGGTGGGCGTGCTGCTGGCGCTGCTCGGCCTGACCCTCGGCCGCGGGCTCTGACTTTGGCGCTCCCCGCCGTGGTGGAGGCGTACGTGGCAGAGTGGCCAGCGTTGCCCGAACGTCGTCAGGAGTGACATGAACGACCCCACCGGTGTGGTCTTCCCCGAGGTCGACGGGCGCCGCTCGACGAGCGCAACCGGTCGCGGCATCGTGGCCGACGCACTGCGCCCCGTCGACCCCGTCGGAGCGGCCGCCGCCCAGCGCGAGACGAACTGGCGCAGTGGCTACCTCACCCACTTCCGGCGCCTGGTGGAGGCGGGCCTGACCACCCCACAGGCTGCCGTGACGATCGCGGATGCAGGCCTTGCATCGGTGCATGACCGGATGCGGTGGCGCGACGCCGACGGGAACGAGTGCGCCCTCGATGCCGCGCTGGGCGGGGTCGTCGGCAGCCCTGCCGACAATCTCGTGACGGAGAGCCGCGGCGGTGGTGGCGAGCCCGACACCGCCCTGACCGTGCCCTACCGGGGCACTCGGCTCGCCGGGGACGACCTGCGCCGCCGGCTCGATGCATGGGTGGACGACGGGGTCGTCGAGCCGAGCCTGCGCGAGGCCGTCGGGCTGGTGCTCGACAACCCGCAGTGGCTGCGGCTCGAGGGGCGCACCGTCGTCGTGCTCGGGGCTGCGGCCGAGATGGGGCCGCTGCGCTCGCTGCTGCGCTGGGGTGCCACCGTCGCCGCGGTCGACCTGCCCCGCCCCGACCTGTGGACCCGCGTCCTCGACGACACGGCGTCCAGTGCCGGTCGGCTGCTCGTGCCCGCGTCGCCGGGCACGTCCTCGCTCGCCGAGCGGGCCGGCGTCGACCTGATCGCGGGTCTGCCGACCGCGACCGGCTGGGTGTGCGGGCTCCCCGGGCAGCTGGTCGTCGGCAACTACGTCTACGCCGACGGGGCGACGAACGTGCGGGTCAGCACCGCGGTCGACGCGATGACCCGGATCGTGCGCCTGGCCCGACCCGACACGGCGCTGTCCTTCCTCGCGACCCCGACCGACGTCTTCGCCGTGCCGGGGGAGGCCGTCGACGCCTCGGCCCTGTCCTACGCGCAGCGCCGTACGTCCAAGGTGCTGCGTGGCCCGCTGCGCACCCTGTCGGGCGGGCGGCTGCTGCGCCGCAACTACCAGCCCGGCGAGGACCCCGGCATCAACGACTCGGTGGTGCTCCAGCAGGGCCCGAACTACCTGCTCGCCAAGCGGATCCAGCGCTGGCGGGCCACGTCGGCCCGGGCACAGGGGGCCACGGTCTCGTTCAAGATCGCCCCACCGACCCGCACCCGCTCGGTGGTGAAGAACCGGGCGCTGGCTGCTGCGTATGCCGGGTCGCACCGCTTCGGGGTCGAGGTCTTCGAGCCCGGCACGGCCAACACCCTGATGGCGGCGCTGCTCGTGCACGACCTCACCGTCGGCTCGCCCCGTCAGGACCACCCGTGGCAGGACGAGGCGTATGCCGCGGCGCACGGCGGGTTGTGGCGCGCCGCGTACGACCCGCGCAGTGCTCTGGGGCTGGCTGCTCTGCTCGGCGCCGCCTCCGCCCGCCCCTGACGTCTCGCCGTGAGTGCGGAAGTGGTGGCCCTGGCCACCACTTCCGCACTCACGGCGGGGTGGGAGGGCAAGATGGCGACATGAGTGCCTCCTCGTCGATGCCGAAGCGACCGTCCGACCCGCTCGACCTCATCGACCTCGACAGCCAGCTGAGCGACGAGGAGAAGGCGATCCGGGCAGCCACCCGCCAGGTGTGCGCCGACGTCGTCGACCCGCACGTCATGCAGTGGTACGAGGACGGTGACCTGCCCGCCCGCGATCTCGCGCTGGAGTTCGGCAAGGTCGGGCTGCTCGGCATGCACCTCGAGGGGTACGGCTGCGCCGGCATGTCGGCCGTCGACTACGGCCTGGCCTGCCTGGAGCTCGAGGCGAGCGACTCCGGCATCCGGTCCCTGGTGTCGGTGCAGGGCAGCCTCGCGATGTTCGCGATCTGGCGCTTCGGCACCGAGGAGCACAAGCAGCAGTGGCTGCCGCGGATGGCCGCCGGTGAGGCGATCGGCTGCTTCGGCCTGACCGAGCCCGACCACGGCTCCGACCCCGCCTCGATGCGCACCCGCGCCCGCAAGGACGGAGACGACTGGGTGCTGAACGGCTCGAAGATGTGGATCACCAACGGCTCGATCGCCGACGTCGCCGTGGTCTGGGCGAACGCGGGCGAGGAGCACGGCGGCATCCGCGGCTTCGTGGTGCCCACCGACACATCGGGATTCGCGGCGCACAAGATCAGCCACAAGATGTCGCTGCGTGCCTCGGTGACCGCTGAGCTCACCTTCGAGGACCTGCGTCTGCCCGCGGATGCCGTGTTCCCCGACGTCACGGGGCTCAAGGGCCCGCTCGCGTGCCTGTCCGAGGCGCGCTACGGCATCGTCTGGGGCGCGCTCGGCGCGGCCCGCTCGTCGCTGGATGCCGCGCGGCGCTACTCGATGGGGCGCATCCAGTTCGGCCGGCCGATCGCCGGGTTCCAGCTCACCCAGGCCAAGCTCGCGAACATGGCGACCGAGCTGCAGCTCGGGCAGCTGCTCGCGCTGCACCTCGGGCGACGCAAGGACACCGTGGGCCTGCGCCCGGAGCAGGTCTCGGTCGGCAAGTACAACAACATCACCAAGGCCATCGAGATCTGCCGCACGGCCCGCACGATCCTCGGCGCCAACGGGGTGAGCGGGGAGTACCCGGTGCTCCGGCACGCCAACAACCTCGAGTCGGTGCTGACCTACGAGGGCACCGTCGAGATGCACACGCTCGTCATCGGCCAGGCCCTCACGGGGGAGTCGGCCTTCCGCTGACCCGCCTGCGGCGGGTCGCCGCGGGTCGCGGCGGGATCTCGTTTGCTCGAAGGGCCCGGCGGGCCTCAGGATGGTCGTTTCGCCCTTCATCCCTCACCCTTCGTCCTACGGAGTTCTGTCGTGTTGTCCGCCTACGCCCCGCTCTTTCGCGTGCCCGGAGCCCTGCGCTTCATCGCCGGCACCGCGCTCTCGCGCACCGGGGGGTCGATGTTCGGCGTGGCCGTCATCGTCATGGTCAGTGAGCGCCGGGGCTCCTTCGGGGTCGCCGGTGCCGTGTCGGCCGTGGGGGTCGCCGTGCTCGCGATCGCCGGGCCGGTCATCGGGCGGCTCGTCGACAAGCACGGCCAGCGCCGGGTGGCCCTGCCGTTCATCCTCGTGTCGTCGTGTGCCGGAGCCCTCACGGCCTACTTCTCCTGGTCCGACGCCCCCGTCTGGACCCTCTTCGTCTTCTACGGCCTTAGCGCCGTGCTGCCCGAACCCGGGCCGATGTCGCGGGCGCGCTGGGCCCACATCTTCCGCGACGACCCCGACCAGCTGCACACGGCGATGTCCTTCGAGCAGGTGGCGGACGAGGCGTCCTTCGTGCTCGGCCCCGTGCTGGCCGTGCTCGTGTCAACGCTGTGGTTCCCCGAGGCCGGCCTCATCCTGGCCGAGGTCCTCTTCACCGCGGGCATGCTCATCTTCCTCGCGGCGCGGGCCACCGAGCCGCCGATCGTGCCGCACGCCGACCGCCCCGGCGGGTTCGCGGTGCGCCGCCCCGGCCTGCTGCTCGTCGCCACCGCCCTGGTGATGACCGGCATGATCTTCGGCGGCAACGAGGTCATCGCCGTGGCCTTCGCCGACGAGGCCGGTACCAAGACCTTCTCGAGCATCGTGCTCGGGGCCTTCGCGCTGGGGTCGACGATCGCCGGTCTCCTCTTTGGCACCCGTATCTTCCGCTCGACGATGACCCGCCGTCTGTTCCTCGCCGCGGGCGGGATGTTCCTGCTCGAGGTGCCGGCGCTGTTCGTCGACGGGCTCTGGCCGCTCGCGGTCGTGATGTTCATCGCGGGCTCGGCCACCGCGCCCCTGCTCATCACGAGCCTGTCGCTGGCCCAGCGCCTGGTGCCCAAGGCGTTGGTGACCGAGGGAATGGCGGTCGCGATCACCGGCATCCTCATCGGCATCTCCCTGGGGTCGGCCATCGCGGGTTGGGCCATCGAGGCGTGGGGCGCGCAGGCGGCGTATGCCGTGCCGATCGCCGCGGGTGCGTGCGCCTTCGCGATCATCGGGGTTCGCTACCGGCACCTCGAGCGCGCCGAGCTCGCCGCCGCCGGCTACCACTGAC
>NZ_DAORSO010000084.1:8934-10901 GCF_035443565.1 Ornithinibacter sp.
GGATGCCGGTCAGCTCGCTTGTTCCTCGGCGTCGTCCTCACGGCCGGGCGTGCGCAGGTTCCACCGGCGGATGACGAAGCGGAACAGCACGTAGTAGACCACCGCGTACCCCAACCCCATGACGATGAGCAGGGCCGGTCTCGTGGCGATGTTCCAGTTGAGCAGGAAGTCGAACAGCCCCGCACTGAAGCCGAACCCGTCCCGGATCTCCAAGGCGTTCGCCAGCGCCATCGACGTGCCGGTGAGCACGGCGTGCACGACGTACAGCGGCCAGGCGACGAACATGAAGGCGAACTCGATGGGCTCGGTCACCCCGGTGAGGAACGCCGTGAGCGCCACCGACGCCATCAGCCCACCCACGGCCTTCTTGGCCTTGGGCTTGGCCTCCTGGTAGATCGCGAGGGCGGCCGCGGGCAGCGCGAACATCATGATCGGGAAGAACCCGGTCATGAACGCACCGGCCGTCGGGTCGCCCTTGAGGAAGCGGGCGATGTCGCCCTGCACGGTGTCGCCACCGGCTGGCGTGTACTCGCCGAGCACGAACCACGGCACCGAGTTGAGGATGTGGTGCAGACCGAGCGGGATGAGCAGCCGGTTGGCGGTGCCGTAGATGAACCCGCCGATGATCGAGTTCGCGGCAACCCATTCGCCGAGGCCGGTCAGCACGGCGTCGAACGCCGGGTAGATGATCGCGAGCAGCACCGCGAGCACGAGGGTCGCGAAGCCGGTGACGATCGGCACGAACCGGCGACCACCGAAGAATGCCAGGTAGGGCGGCAGCGAGATCCGGTAGTAGCGCTGCCACAGCACGGCGGCGATGAGCCCGCACAGGATGCCGCCGAGCACGCCGTAGTTGACCAGATCCTGGTCCTCACCCGGTTTGGGGGCCGGGAGGATGAAGGGCGACACGGCATCCCCGACGCCCTTGAAGACGAGGTAACCGACGACCGCGGCCAGGGCCGTCGACCCGTCGGCCTTCTTCGCGACGCCGATGGCCACGCCGACGGCGAACAGCAGGGGCAGGTTCGCGAACAGGGCTCCGCCGCCGGCACCGACGACGGCGGCGACCTTCTCCCAGCCCAGGCCGTCGCGCCCGAGCAGGTCGGGTTGACCCAGGCGCAGCATGAGGGCGGCGACCGGCAGGGCCGCGATCGGCAGCATGAGGCTGCGGCCGAACTTCTGCAGCGGCGCCAGGTTGAAACGCTGCTTGTCCGGGCCGGCAGCGGCGACGTCAGCCGTGGTCATGGCGGTGGAGCCTCCTCAAAGGCAAGTCGGTGAGAGGCTGACTCCATCACACCGGCGCGACGAACGCCCGAAAGGACCCTCCGGCATGAGCAGCAAGGCCCAGCAGATCCTGATCGCCCTCGGCGGCGCGGACAACATCATCGAGATCGAGCCGTGCATCACCAGGCTGCGCACCGAGGTCCACGACCCTTCGGTCGTCGACGAGGCCGCGCTCAAGGCGGCCGGTGCCCACGGCGTCATCCGCGCCGGGTCCGTCGTCCAGGTCGTCGTCGGGCCCGAGGCCGACAACCTCGCCGAGGACATCGAGGACCTGATGTGAGCCGACCGCACGCCCTCCTGCTCGACCTCGACGGCACGCTCGTGGACTCCGAGCCCATCCACCGGGCCGGCTTCGAGCGGTGGTTCGCCCATCGCGGCTGGGCCTTCGACCGCGAGGTGGCCTCGCTGTTCACCGGCCGACGAGCCGACGACGTCTTCCGCACGGTCGACGGGCCGTGGAGCGGCGGGGACCCGACGGAGATGTTCCACGAGATCGTCGCCATGGTGCCCCGCGACCGCTTGCCGGATGCCGTGCCGGGCGCGGTGGCGAGCATCGAGCGCGCGCTCGCGGCCGGCATCCCCCTGGCGCTCGTCACGTCAGCCGGGGTGCGGTGGGCCGACAAGGCGCTCGCCGCGCTCGGGGGCATCGACCGGTTCGACGTCGTCGTCACCCGCGACGACGT
>NZ_DAORSO010000085.1:0-10892 GCF_035443565.1 Ornithinibacter sp.
ACGACCGCGTCGGCGAGCGCCACGGCATCCGGGGCGAGGTCCGGGTCCCGCAGCGCGAGCAGGCCGAGGCGCTGCGCCGGCGGGCCGTCGAGGTAGGGGTCGGCGAACAGGTCATCGGAGCGACCGCCGCCACTGTCGTCCGGGCCCGAGCCGAACGGCCCGTCGAGGCACGCGACGACCTGTGACGCGGCATCCGGCAGCGCGCCGTGGGTGGCCGGGACGCGCGCGGTGCGGGCCAGCATCGAGGCCGCCCGGGTGGCCGCCACCCCGGTGAGCGGCCCGTCGCCGAGGACGACGGGCACCGTGGCGCCGAGACCCAGCGCGAGCACCTTGGCGGGGTTGACGAACGACTCCGAACTGGGGCGGCACTCGTCGGCCACACCGTCGAGCACGTCGGCGACCCGCTCGAGGACGGACCCCGGGCAGTGCACCAGCCCGAGCGCGTCGGCCGCGAGGAGCACCGGGGTGAGCAGCGACCACAGTGCGGTGCGCGAGGACGGGGCCGCCAGCGCGACGTCGACGTGCACCCCGCGGGCACGGGCGCACACGTCGGCCAGCGGCGAGTCGGCCGCTCCGACCGTGAGCAGCGAGGCACCGCGGCGAGCGGCCTCGGCGGCCAGCGCGAGTGGCCCCACGGCGCGCCCCGACTGCGACACGGCGATGACGAGGTCCAGCGGGCCGACCCAGCCGGGCAGCGGTGCCGCCCGGCGCGTGGTCACGGGCACCGGGGAGCCGGGCTCGGCGAGCAGGTCGAGGACGTCGCACACGAGCGAGGACCCGCCGAGCGCCGCGACGAGCACCGAGCGAGGGCGCTCACCGCCGGCGGCCCGGTCGACGCCGGCTTCCTGCGCGGAGACGATGGCCCGCCTGACCTGAGCGCCGGCGGAGGCCAGGGAGCGCAGCGAGTCACGGGAGTCGAGGGCGCGCATCGCCTCGGGGTCGTCCAGGCGGCTCTCGTCGACCCACGGCATGGCGTGTCTCCTTCGTCGCGGTGCAGGTGCCTGAGGTGCCTCCGACGGGCGAGCTCGCAGGTCAGCCGGGGCTGCGGGCCTCGTCGACGAGCAGCACCGGCACGCCGTCGTCGATGCGGTACGCGAGCCCGCACTCACCCGAGGTGCAGACCAGCTCGGGGCCACCGGTGGGGCCGGTGTCGTCGCGCAGCTCGCTCCGGCACGCCGGGCAGCGAAGGATCTCGCGCAGCCACGGCTCGATCGCCGACGCGGGGGTTGCCTGCTCGCTCATGAGGTCCTTCCGGGGGTGGTGTCGATCAACCCTGATCCTCCCACACCCCGTCAGGCGCGGATGAGGGCGAGCGCGGTGTCGCGCACCCGCTCCATCGTGGCCACGTCGGCGGCCTCGACGTTCAGCCGCAGCAGCGGCTCGGTGTTCGAGGCCCGCAGGTTCAGCCACCACATCGGGTCGCCGCTGCCCTCCCCGGACCCGGCGTGGGTCAGCGTGAGACCGTCGAGCTCATCGGCCACGACGCCCTCCCCCTCCGCCCAGGCGCGCACGCGCACGGTGGCGGCCGCGGCATCCGAGACCGTGGAGTTGATCTCGCCGGACGCGGCGTACCGGTGCAGGTCGCCCATGACGACACTCAGCGGCGCGTCCTGCTCCCCGAGCGCGGCGAGCGTGTGCATCGCGGCGAGCATGCCGGTGTCGGCGAACCAGAAGTCACGGAAGTAGTAGTGCGCGCTGTGCTCGCCGCCGAAGACCGCGTCGTGGCGCGCCATCTCGGCCTTGATGAAGGAGTGGCCGACCCGGGTGCGCACCGCCCGGGCGCCGGTCTCCGCGATGACCTCGGGCACCTGGGCCGAGCAGATGACGTTGTGGACGATCGCCACGTCGGATGCCGTGGCCCCCTGCGCGACCGCGCGCGCCACCTCGCGACGCGCGATGAGGGCGGTGATGGCGCTCGGGCTGACCGGCTCACCGCGCTCGTCGACGACGAAGCAGCGGTCGGCGTCGCCGTCGAAGGCCAACCCGAGGTCAGCGCCGTGCTCGACCACGGCGGCCTGCAGGTCGACGAGGTTCTTCGGGTCGAGCGGGTTCGCCTCGTGGTTCGGGAAGGTGCCGTCGAGCTCGAAGTACAGCGGGACGATCGTCAGCGGCAGCGCGGGCAGCCCGGCCCCCGCCTCGAGGACCGCTGGCACGGTGAACCCGCCCATGCCGTTTCCGGCGTCGACGACGACCCGCAGCGGCCGGATGCCGGACAGGTCGACGAGCCCGCGCAGGAACGACGCGTAGTCGGCGAGGACAGCACGCTCGTCGAGGTCGCCCGGGGTCACGTCGGGGTCGGGCACCTCACCGTCGAGGATGCGCTCGGCGAGCACGCGGATGTCGAAGAGCCCGCTGTCCTGGCCGACGGGTCGGGCCCCGGCCCGGCAGAGCTTGATGCCGTTGTACGCGGCCGGGTTGTGGCTGGCGGTGAACATCGCGCCGGGCAGGTCGAGCGCGCCGCTCGCGTAGTAGAGGCCGTCGGTGCTCGCGAGGCCGATGAGGGTGACGTCGACCCCGCGGCTGCGCGCCCCGTCGGCGAACGCGGACGACAGCTCGGGGCTCGTGTCGCGCATGTCGTGGCCGACGACGCACGCCCCGGCCCCCTCGGGGATGACGACGACATCGGCGAACGCGGCGCCGAGGGCGCGCGTGACCCGCGTGTCGAGCTGGTCAGGGACCGTTCCGCGGACGTCGTAGGCCTTGACGACGTGGGCGAGCGAGGTTGCAGTCACGGCAGGCGAGCCTACGCGACGGCATCCGAATCCGCCGTGAGTGCGGACGTGGCTGCCCTGGCAACCACGTGCGCACTCATGGCGCGAGTGGGGTGCTCAGCTGTCGGTGGCGCTGGGCAGCATCCGCAGGTGGCCCCGGCGGACCTCGCCGGTGACCACGGTCGGGCCGCGGTCGTAGCCCTCGGATGCCGTACCCGCCGCAGCGACGGACGCCGCCGCTGGCGCGGCGGTCGGGGCCGCCGGGGGCTGGGACCGCCGCGGACGACCGGCCTCGCGCACGGCATCCGCGAGGGCGAGGAGGTCATCGGTGCTCGGCTGCGGTTCGGGGTACTCGGCGACGAGGCGCACGACCTCCCAGCCTCGCGGCGCGGTCAGGCGGGTCGCGTGCTGGTGGCACAGGTCGTAGGTGTGCGGCTCGGCGTAGGTCGCGAGCGGACCGAGGACGGCAGCCTGGTCGGCGTAGACGTACGTCAAGGTGGCGACCGCCGGTTGGCGGCACGCGGTCTTGGAACACCGACGAGACACATTCACGTCGTCGACTCTAGGCCGACCCACCGACGACCCGGCGCAGGCACGCCGCTGGCGGGTCGGACGACTGCCTGCACGCTGGCCGTACCATGCCAACCGTGAGCCCATCAGGACGCAGGGACCGGCACGGGCGAGGGATCCGGGGGCCGATGGCGTGGCCGCCGGTGCCGGCGATGCGCAGCCGCGCAGAGCACTTCGACGCGCTCGTGCTCGACTGCGCCGACCGTGTGCGCCCCCACCTCGGCACGCGGTATGCCGCGCTCGAGTTCGCCGTCGAGGAGGTGCCGCCGCAGGACCCGGCCCCGTGGGAGGAGCAGACCCCACCGCTGGGGCGGCTGCTGCGGGGCACCCCCGATCGCGACCCGCGGGTCGTCGTCTACCGCAGGCCGATCGAGGCCCGTGCACACGACGACGCCGACCTCGCCGAGATCGTGCGGGAGGTGGTCACCGAGCAGGTGGCCGCGCTGCTCGGCGTGCCGCCCCACGAGATCGACCCGGACCGCGACCCCGACGCCTGAGCGTCAGGGCAGGGGGAACGCGCGGCTGACCGCCGAGGTGACGACGCTGGCCTGCAGCGGCATCGACGAGATCATCCGCGACTCACCCTCACCGACCCCGCTGAGCACCGAGCCGTGCACGAGGCCGCTGCCGGTCACCGGGCGCACCCACACCGAACTCGCGCCGCTGAGGTCGACCATCACGAGGCGGTCGCCGAGCAGGTCGATCCTGCGCGAGCGCGCCGTGCCGTCGACGACCGTCAGCACCTCGACCGTGCCGTTCCCGCCGACGGAGATGAGGTGCAGGGTGCGGTCCACCTCGCCAGTGGGGTCGAACGCTGCTGCTGCCACCGGCGCCGTCTGGTCGTCCGGCACCGCTGACGCGACCCCCTCGACGGACGTCGCCCACGCGAAGTCTCCCGGTGTGGCCTGGTCGCCCGACGTGCCCTCAGCCTGGGTGCTCGCGGCCGATGACGCGACCGTCCGGCTGAGCACCGACGCCACCACGGGCACGTCGGCCCGCAGCGCCACCGCATAGGTCCCGGCGGGAACCCCCCGCACCTCGAGCTGCCCGACCCCTCCGGCGACGACGCTCAGCACGCTCTCCCCCGTCGTCGGGACCAGGCCCTCCGGGCCGAACACGCTGACCCGGACCACGGCATCCTGGTCACCGGGCACCGCGACCCGCACGGCGGTCGGCCCGCCACCGAACGCCACCCCCGGCACGACCTGGACCTCACCGGGTGCCGCGGTCGCGGAGGTGGTCTCGGCACCCAGCGCCCGGCTGCCCTCGATCCACGTGTCGGTCAGCGTGGCGTGCACCCCACCACCGGCGGCGCGCACGTGCACGGCGAGCAGTGACTCCTCACCAGCCTTGGCGTCGAGCAGCAGGCTGACCCGGCCACCGGGGGGCACGGTCTCGACGTACGGGTCGGCGAGCGGCCCGGCGGCGCCGTGCACGGTGACGTCGGCGGTCACCGGGTTGGCGCCGGGGTTCGAGAGCACGAGCCGCTCCTGGCGACCGGGGCCCTCGCCGCCGCCGAGCAGCCAGTGCTCTGCGGCACCGGGCCCGCACGGCACGCTGACCAGACCCCGCAGCTCAGGGCGCTCGACCCGCCATTCCTGGGTTCCGGCGACGGCGGGAGCAAGCGGCCCCTCACCGGTCAGCACCACGGCCCCGGCCCCTCCGAGCGGGGCGCTCTGCACCCCTGGGCGGGTGCCGAGCGAGAGCACCTCAGTGCCTCCGGATGCCGCGACGAGCCGCCCGTCGCCGGTCACCGGGGCGGGCAGCAGCTCCTCGGGCCCGGCCGCCGCGGTCACGGTCGCCGGGATCGTGGCGTCCGGAACGCCGGGGATGCCGCTGAGCTCGGGCCCCGGACAGGCCTGGGTGACCCGCGTCGCCAGGGAGACCCCGGCCACCGACGACTCAGTGGCACCGGAGGCCTGCACCAGATCGAACTCGCGGGGGTTCGCGGTGGTGAACGCCACGAGCCCGACAGCGACCCCGGCCGGGACGACGACCCGCGTGATCCCCGCCCAGTTCAGTGCCCGCAGCACCTTACCGGCACGGGACAGACCCCGTGACACCGCGTTCATCCGGCACGCACCCGTGACTCGCGACGCCCGAAGGGCACGGCCAGGAAGGCGAGGACGAACACCGCCACGACCTGACCGACCTGCCACCAGCGGTCGGGGTTGGTCAGGGTGATGGCCAGTCGACTGCCGCCGACCGGAACCTCGTAGGTCGGGGTCGGTGCACCGTCCACGGGGTCGAGGACGGCCCCGTCCACCGCGACGACGGCGTGCTCGGCCCAGGCGGCGGGCGCGGCCACGACGAGCTGTCCGCCCGAGGGGGCCACGAGGCTGGCCTCGGTGGCGGCGTGCAGCCCCGTCGTCGGCACGAGCACGACGCCCTCGGGGCTCACCAGCCGCACCCGTGGCGGGGCCACGAGCGAGCGTTCGTCGGGCTCCCCGGTGCGCGGGCTGACCCGCCACATCTGCCACCCCTCGCGCGGGGCGATCCGCTGCAACCCCTCGGTGGCGTCGAGCCGGCGGGTGACCTCGAGGTCGACGTCGCCGCGCACGGCGAGCAGGTCGGTGGCGGTGCCGGAGAACAGCTCTGCCCCCGACGACGCGTCACCGATCATCGACGTGACCGCGGAGGCGACCGCCGCGTCGGCCTCGGTCACGACGGGCAGCGGGCGCACGACGTCGGCAGCCTCGCGGCCGACGAACCGGTAGCCCGCACCGCGCTCACCCGGGCTGACGAACAGCGCCCGGGTCGCGAAGGCGCCCTCGGCCTGCTCGATCGAGACGGCTGGCCGCGGGTCGACCCACGGCGCGAGCTCGCTGCCGAGCGTCGCCCAGACCACTCCCCCGGCGGACACGAGGACGGCGAGGATGCCGGTGCTCGCCACCGCGCGCCGCCCCAGGACGGGCGCGAGGCGGCTCGACGTCGACCGGCCCAGCACGATGCCGTCGAGGCCCCGGGCCAGGGCGACGACGACGACGAGCGCGAACGGCAGGAGCATGGTGCCGGCCCACACGGTGATCGGTTCGCCCGCGCCCTCCAGCCCGGCGGGGATCGTGCCGAGCTGCACGGACGGGGCGATCAGCGCGAGCGCCAACAGCACGGGGGCGAGCACGGCGAGCACGGCCCCCGAGCCACCCCACGAGCGGCCCCGCACCAACGACAGGGCAGCGAGCGCCACGAGCGGCGCCGCGGTCCACACGAGCGGTGTCCCTGCGCCGCCGGGGCTGAGCAGGGCAATCTGCCACGGCAGGGGCGCCTGACCCCCCCACTGCGCCAGACCGGAACCGGCGACGAGTGCGGGCCAGGACGTCTCAGCGGCCCGCACGAGCCACGGTGCCAGCACCGCGACCGGGACCACGGCGACGACGAGTGCGTGCAGGCGCACCCGGCTGCGCACGAGGAACAGAACGAGCGCGAGCACCACGACGGGGACGAGCAGCACCGGCCCGAAGGCTCCCAGCAGCACGGCAGCCAGCGCCGTCGCGAAGGCACTCGTCGCCGTCGACCGGCGGGCCGCGATGAGCCACAACCCGCAGGCCAGCGGCGGCAGCAGGACCAGCCCGACGATGGCCCCCACCCTCCCCTGGGCCACCGACGCCGCGGCGACACCCGTGGTGGCCCACGCAAACGCAGCAAGGGCCCGCACCCACCGGGTGCCGGCCACCGGCCGTAGGGCGAGGTAGGCGCTCACGGCCGCGAGCGGCATCCCCACGATGACGAGGAGTGCGACGACCAACCCGGCCGGCGACGACGCCTGCGGCACCAGTGGCAGCGCGTCGACGACCCGGGTGGGCAGCGCGAGCAGGGCCGCCGACGGGGCGACCGGGTCGGGGCCGCCGAGGCCGGCTCCCGACCAGCCGTCGGCCCAGGAGTGCCACAAGGTGGCGGCGTCGGCACGGGTACCGACCAGCTCACCGCCGGCGAGCCCGGACCCGGCGCCGGTCAGCACCCCGACCCCGAGAGAGCGCCCTGCACCCGCCGCGACGATGGCCGCGCCGACGCCCGCGAGCACCCCGGGGGTGCGCAGCGCGGTGGACAGCCATGACCGGGGGGTGTGCTCGTGGGCCTCTTCACCCACGGGCTGGCGCGGCCCGACGATGGCGTCGTGCACGGCATCCGCCCAGGACGTGAGCACGGCACGACGCGGTTCGAACAGTGTCCGCAGGTCGCGGCGGCCCACCTCGCGGCGCCGACGCGTGCGCCAGCGGGCGAGCATTCCCCGGAACGGGTCGAGGGAGGCCAGCGACGAGAACTCGGCCCACGCCGCACGGGGCCGCTTGAGCAGCAACAGCCCCAGGGCGGCGAGCACGCTGGTGACGGCGATCCACAACGCCATCGCCGGCACCGTCCACCACGGCGCCCGGGCGAGAGCCACTCGGCGGGCAGCCCGGCGCTGGCTGGGGGTGGGCGCCGACACCAGGGCCAGGTCGGCCTCGGTGTGCATGCGCGCGGAGGGCACGACGACGACGCGGCGCCCGGCCGCGTGCGCTCGCCACCCGAGGTCGAGGTCGGCCCCGACGTCGCCGAAGCTGCGCTCCCACCCGCCGAGGTCGGCGAGCAGGTCACGCTCGACGAGGGAGCCGGGCAGCGGCACGGCGAGGACGTCGCTCAGCCGGTCGTACTGACCCTGGTCGGGCTCACCCGGCGCAGGTCGCGGCAGGAGCCGACCCCCGCGGGTGGTGCGGATCGACAGGCCCTGAAGGAGGTGGGGACGCTCGGCATCGACGTGCTTCGGACCGAGGATGCCGGTGGACGGCGAACGCCGCCAGTCGTCGACGAGGGCGACGAGGGCGCCGGTCTCGGGAGTGGTGCCGACGGGCAGGAGCCAGGCCAGGGTCGTGGGGTCGGCCTGGTCGAGCAGGGCTCGGTGGATGACGGTGCGTACCGGGGACCGTTGGTCGCCGGGGGCGATCGTGATGGGCACGCGGTGGCTGCTGCGGGCCTGGTCGACGACCTCGCTGACGGTCCCGGCCGCGGGCGACCCGGGGGGCGTGCGGTCAAGGACGAGCACGGCATCCGGCAGGAGCGACTGCTCGAGAACTGCCGTGAGGAGCTCGGCCAGCCCGCCGGGGTCGCGGCGGGTGATGACCACTGCGGCCACCGTCGCTTGGGCACCGTCCGGGGTGAGGGAGTCGGACGGGCTTGTCGTGGGGCGCGCGGGGGCCAAGGTCATGCGGTCTGGCGGGACGGTCCGAGTAGGCGTGAGGACGGCCTGCGGGGGCCGCTCGTCACACCGCGCGCTTCTTGAGCTTGCGGCGCTCGCGCTCGGACAGGCCGCCCCAGATGCCGAAGCGCTCGTCGTTCTCCAGCGCGTACTCCAGGCACTCGGAGCGCACGTCGCACCCGACGCAGACCTTCTTGGCCTCGCGGGTGGAGCCACCCTTTTCGGGGAAGAACGCCTCGGGGTCGGTCTGGGCGCACAGCGAGCGCTCCTGCCAGGACAGCCCGCCGTCGTCGGCGTCGCTCTCCTCGAGCATTCCGTCGATCAGGTACAGCTCGTTCATCGTCATCTCCTCGCCCCTCGACCCATGTGAACCGGTCGGGCACCCGGAGCACATGCATGGAATTACACGCGTGTCATGCACCCTGCGTCAAGCCGGTTGGTGTTATTGCTCCCCTTTTTGCGTGATCCGCGGCGTTTCGTGGGCGAATCGCCGACGCAACGGCCCTGCTGGGACACTGGCGCCATGCACATCACCGCTCTCGCAGGCGGGGTCGGCGGCGCCCGGTTCATCCGCGGACTGCGTCACCACCTCGACACCACCCCCGGCCTGGCCGACTCCACGGTGAGCGTCATCGCCAACACCGGTGACGACATCACCTTGTTCGGCCTGCGGGTGAGCCCCGACGTCGACACCCTGCTCTACACCCTCGGCAACGGCGTCCACGAGGGCCAGGGATGGGGCCGCGCCGACGAGAGCCACCGCGTGCAGGGTGAGCTCGCGGCCTACGGCGCGCTGCCGCAGTGGTTCGCCCTCGGTGACCTCGACTTCGGCACGCACATCGTGCGCTCCCAGTGGCTGGGTCAGGGGGTGCCGCTCAGCGAGGTGACCGCGCGCCTGGCGGCCCGCTGGGGACTGCCCGAACGACGGATCACGCTGCTGCCGATGTCCGACGTCCCCGTCGAGACCCACGTGGTCGTGGCCGATGGTGAGGACGGCGCTGAGCGGGCGATCCACTTCCAGGAGTGGTGGGTGCGCCACCAGGCGTCGATCCCGGCGCAGCGGTTCGTGGTGGCCGGCCTCGACCGCGCCACCGCCGCCCCGGGCGTGCTCGACGCGATCCGCTCGGCCGACGTCGTGCTGCTGCCGCCGAGCAACCCGGTGGTGTCGATCGGCATCATCCTCGGTGTGCCGGGTGTTCGGGACGCGTTGCGCGGCACCACTGCTCCCGTCGTCGGCATCTCCCCCCTCATCTCGGGCCGGCCGATCCGCGGGCACGCCGACGCCTGCCTGAGCGCCATCGGCGTCGACTCGACGGCCCAGGCGGTCGCTGGCCTGTACGAGGACTTCCTCGACGGCTGGCTCGTCGATCCCGCCGACGCCACCACCCGCGCCCGCGCCCGGGTCGAGGCGTTCGACGGGCCCCTGCTGATGACCGACGTCGACGCGACCGCACGCATCGCCGCCCACGCGCTGCGCCTCGCCGACGCGGTGCGCGCGTGAGTGGTCCGCGGATGCCGGTGCGCCTCGACGCGCCGGGTTCACCGGTGCCGTCGGTGACGGTGCTCGGGGTTCGGGGCATCGGGGAGGTCGTGGCCGGGGCCGATGTCGCCAGCCTCGTCGTCGACGCCCTGGCGCACGACGGGGTCTCCCTCGGTGCCGGCGACTGCCTCGTCATCTCGAGCAAGGTGGCGTCGAAGGCGCTGGGCCTGACCTGGAGCGGCTCGAAGGAGGATGCCGTGGCGGCCGGCACCGTGCGCGTCGTCGCCGAGCGGTGGGCCGAGGGTCGACCGACCCGGGTCGTCGAGTCGGCGGCCGGGCCGGTCATGGCCGCTGCCGGCGTCGATGCGTCGAACACCGGGCCCTCCGCTGCCCTGCTGGTGCTGCCGGATGATCCGGATGCCGTCGCAGCCCGGTTGCGCTCGGACGTGCTGGCCCTGCTCGGCCTGCCCGAGGCCGCCCCGTTCGCGGTCGTGCTCAGCGACACCGCGGGCCGTGCGTGGCGGGGAGGGCTCACCGACTTCGCCCTGGGCAGCGCCGGCCTGCACGTGCTCGAGGACCTGCGCGGCGGCGTCGACCACGACGGGCGCCCGCTCGCGGTGACCATGCGGGCGGTCGCGGACGAGGTCGCTGCAGCGGCAGACCTCGTGAAGGGGAAGGCGAACGGCATCCCAGCCGCCCTCGTGCGCGGACTGGACCCGGCGTGCTTCGACGCCTCGGCGGACGGCGCTCGCCGGCTCGTGCGCACCGGCCCCGGGGACTGGTTCGCCCTGGGACACGTCGAGGCGGTGCGCGCCGCCCTGGGTGCCGCGCCCGGCAGCGACGAGGCCCTCGAGGTGGGCGTCGCATCGGCCGGTGGCCGCGACGACGTGGCCGCACGGGTGGGTCGGGTCGTCGCGCTGGCCCTGCTCGAGGTCCCGGACGGGTCTGCCGACGTCGA
>NZ_DAORSO010000086.1:0-6644 GCF_035443565.1 Ornithinibacter sp.
CGACGACGAGTCGGGAGCGAAGGCGTGGCCAGGATGCCGCGAGCTCACCCGTGCGTCGCGTCCCCAGGCACGCGGTGGGCACGACGGGAGCACCGGACTGCAGGGCCAGCCACGCCACCCCCTTGCCGGCGGACGCGAGGTCACCACGCCCGCGCCCACCCTCGGGGAAGATGCCGAGGACGTCGCCTCGAGCGAGCACGGCGAGCGCCTGGGCCAGAGCCGTGCGGTCCCCACGACCCTGCTCGATGGGGATCTGGCCACTCCACCGCAGCAGGTGTCCGGTGAACCCCTGGAACGTCTTCGCGAGCACGAGAAAGTGGCTCGGACGCGGCGCCATCGACACGACGAGGGGGCCGTCGAGGTAGCCGGTGTGGTTCGCGGCGAGGATCACCGCGCCGTCGCGCGGGACGTGGTCGGCATCCACCGCGCGGGCGGCATAGAGCAGGCGGAAGAGGATCCGTCCCACCCGGTGTCCCAGGCGTGCCCTTGCGGGGCCGGGAGTGCTGACGTCGTCCACGAGCCCTGCGTCACGCAGAGGTCTCTGCGGTGACGACCGCGAGCACGGCAGCCACGCTCTGGTCGAAGTCCAGGTCGGAGGTGTCGACGAGCACGACCCCGGGTGCGGCCTCGGTGAACGTCGAGACCGTCGAGTCGTCGCGGTCGCGCCGCACCACCTGGTCGCGCGTCGCCTCGACCGCCGCTGCGTCGGTGCTGCCGTGCAGCTCGGCCGAGCGCCGTCGCAGCCGCGCCTCCTCGGATGCCGTCAGCAGCACCCGCACGCTCGCGTCCGGGGCCACGACGGTGGTGATGTCGCGGCCCTCGGCCACCACTCCCCCGGTCTCCTGTGCGATCTGAGCCATGAGGTCGCGCTGGCGCTGCTGGAGCTCGGCCCGCACCTCGAGGTTGGTGGCCACGGCCGACACCGAGGTGCTGACCCGCGTCGTGCGGATGGCCTGCGAGATGTCCGTGCCGGCGACGGACACCGTCGGGGCG
This sequence comes from Ornithinibacter sp., assembly GCF_035443565.1. Lineage (NCBI taxonomy): Bacteria > Bacillati > Actinomycetota > Actinomycetes > Micrococcales > Intrasporangiaceae > Ornithinibacter > Ornithinibacter sp. The sequence goes on from NZ_DAORSO010000086.1 coordinate 994, forward strand.
TCCGGGTCGGTACCGACCGCGAGCGGGAGGTCACGCGCGGCGGCGGCCACGGCATCCGCATCAGTGAGGTCGATGTCGCGGTCGAGGCACCACCACGTCAACGCCCGGTACATCGCCCCCGTGTCCAGGAAACCGACGCCGAGGGCACGCGCCACGGCCCTCGAGACGCTGCTCTTGCCCGAGCCGGAGGGTCCGTCGATCGCGATCGTCAGGGGTGCACTCATGGGCCGGAAGCCTACTGGCGGCTCAGCCGTGCAGGTGCCAGCCCCGCTCGGTGAGCCCCTCCGCCAGGCCCGCAGCGGCACCCGGGACGACGTCGATCTCGGCGACCCCGAAGGCCTGGCCGAGTCCGTGGTCGAGGTGGAACTCCTCGACGTTGGCACCGATCTCGCCGATGTGGGCGAACAACCGACCGAGCTGGCCCGGCTCGTCGGGGATGAGCACGCGCACCGTCGTGTACGTCGTGGGGGCGGCACCGTGCTTGCCGGGGATGCGCGCGTGGCCCGCGTTGCCCGCGGCGATGGCGTGGGCCAGGGCTCCACGTGCACCGGGTGCGTCGGTGGACTCGCTGAGGTCGTCGAGGGCGTCGACGACCCGCTCGAGATCGGCCACCAGCGCCGTCAGCACGTCACGGACGGCGGGTGCGTTGCCCGCGAGGATCTGGGTCCACAGCCCGGGGTCGCTCGCCGCGATCCGGGTGACGTCCCGCAGCCCCTGCCCGGCCAGGGCCACCGCCGCGTCGTCAAGGGGTTCCAGCCGCGCCGCCACGAGGCTCGCCGCCAGCTGGGGGACGTGCGAGACCGCGGCGACGGCCGCGTCGTGCCGCTCGGGGGCCAGCGTGCTCACCGCAGCCCCCACCGAGCGGGCCACGGCCGTGACGAGTGCGATCGCAGCGGGGTCGGTCTCCTCGGTCGGGGTCAGCACCCATGCTCGCCCGTCGAACAGGTCGTGGCGGCCGGACACGGCACCGGAGCGCTCGCGCCCCGCCATCGGGTGCGATCCGCAGTAGCGGGTGAGGTCGGTGCCGACGTCGCGCAGCCCGTTCACCACGGCGCCCTTGACCGAGGCGAGGTCGGTGACGAACGCCGTCGGCCAACGGGTCAGCGCCCCGGCCACGACCGCAGCCGTCACGTCCGGAGGGGTCGCGACGACGACGAGGTCGGGATCGATGCCGGCATCGTCCTCGACCGGGCCCTCGGCGAGCCGTCCCGCGCCGAGGTCTCGCGCCAGGGCCGCGTGGGTGGGGCTGATGTCCTCGAGGGTCACGTCCTCGCCGACGCGGCGCAGCGCCAGCCCGAGGCTCGTGCCGAGCAGCCCGGTGCCGATGACGTGGACCCGCGTCACAGCTCCGCAGCCTTGTAGAGCAGGCCCACCTCGGTGCTCGTGAGGTTGCGCCACTTGCCCGGCTTGGTGTCGCCGAGGTGGATGGGCCCGACCTTGGTGCGCACCAGGGTGAGCACGGGGTGGCCGGCCTCGGCGAGCATGCGCCGCACGATGTGCTTGCGCCCCTCGTGCAGCACCACCTCGACCAGGGCCTTGCCGGGTGCGGAGTCGACGACGCGGAACGAGTCGACCTTGACCGGGCCGTCCTCGAGCATGACGCCCTCGCGCAGTCGCCGCCCGAGGTCGCGGGGCACCTGGCCCTGGATCTGCGCGAGGTAGGTCTTCAGCACGCCGTAGCGCGGGTGCTGGAGCCGGTGCGCCAGTTCGCCGTCGTTGGTGAGGATGAGCAGGCCCTCGGTGTCGGCGTCCAGCCGGCCGACGTGGAAGAGCCGCTCCTTGCGGTTGGCGACGAAGTCACCGATGTCGACACGGCCCAGGTCGTCGCTCATGGAGGTGACCACCCCGAGCGGCTTGTTGAACGCCAGGTACACGCGGCTCTCGTCGAGCTGGATGCGGATGCCGTCGACGTGGACGTTCTGGGTCGCCTTGATCCGCACCCCGAGCTCGGTGACGACCTGGCCGTCGACCTCGACCCGGCCCTGGGTGATCAGGTTCTCGCAGACCCGCCGCGAGCCCACGCCGGCGGCCGCGAGCAGCTTCTGCAGGCGCACCCCGTCGGGGTCGTGGACGTCGACGGTGGGACGATCGGGCCACTGGGGCACGGCCGTGGGCTGGCTGGGGCGCGTCGTGCCGGAGGTCGGGCGCTTGGCCTTGCCCGCACCGGTCGCCTTTCCCTTGCCGGCTGGCTTTCCTTGACCAGAGTGCTTGCCCTTGCTGGGTCGGTGGGGTCCACGGGGGTTCGGCGGCGTCATGAGCGGCCTCCTTCGGCGATTTCGTCGAGCAGGTCGACTTCGGGCAGGTACGGGGCGAGGGCGGGAAGGTCGTCGAGGTCGGAGAGGCCGAGGCGCTCCAGGAAGTACGACGTCGTGCCGTAGAGGATGGCCGTCGACTCCTCGTCGTGACCGAGTTCCTCGATGAGGCCGCGACTGAGCAGGGTGCGGATGACACCGTCGACGTTGACCCCGCGCACGGCGGCCACCCGTTGGCGCGACACCGGCTGGCGGTAGGCGATGACGGCGAGGGTCTCGAGGGAGGCCTGGGTCAGGCGGGCCTGCTGCCCGTCGAGGACGAATCGCTCGACCACGGGCGCGTACTCGTGGCGGCTGTACATCCGCCACCCTCCCCCGACCTGGCGCAGTGTGAACCCACGCTGCTGGGCCGCGTACCCGTCCTCGAGCTCGCGCAGGGCGGCCTCGACGTCAGCGGCCGGCTGCTCGATGGCGGAGGCCAGCGCCATGACCGACACGGGCTCGTCGACGACCATGAGCACCGCCTCGAGGGCGGCGTGGATCCCGCCGGGGAAGTCGGCCACGTCGAAGGCCAGCTGGTCCTCGGGAGGGGGCGCGACGGCATCCGCGCTCTCGTGCTCGTCATTCATCGGTGCTCTCCGCTGGTCCTGTGGTGGTGAGTGACGGGTCCGCGTCATCGTCGACCTCGTCGTCGAACTCGTCATCGACCTCGATGTCGCCCTCCTCGGCGCCGGTCCAGCGCACGGTGAGCTCACCGAGCGCCTCGGCCTGCTCGAACGCGATCGAGGACTCCCGGAACAGCTCGAGCAGGGCGAGGAAGCGCGCGACGACGACGAGGGTGGAGTCGGCGTCGGCGACCAGGGCCCGGAACGAGGCCACCCGGTCGCGGCGCAACCGGGCGCCGATGATGGACGCCTGCTCGCGCACGCTCACCTGCGGGGCGTGCAGGTGACCCAGGCCCACGGTCGGCACCTGCTTCGGGGCCATGGCCCGCGCCGCGATCATCGCGAGCTGTTCCGGGGTCACGGTCATGATGAGCTCGGGGAGCAGCGCGGCGAACTGCGGTTCGAGGGATGCCGTGCGCGGCTGGGTGCGCCCGGCGGTCGCCATCCGCTGCGCGAAGGTGTGGGCGATGTCCTTGAAGGCCCGGTACTGCAGCAGGCGCGCGAACAGCAGGTCGCGCGCCTCGATGAGGGCGAGGTCCTCCTCGTCCTCCGGGCCGGACTGCGGAAGCAGCCGCGCCGCCTTGAGGTCGAGCAGGGTCGCGGCGACGAGGAGGAACTCGGTGGCCTGCGACAGGTCCCAGCCCGTGGGTTTGGCCCGCTCGGCCTTGATGTGGGCGATGAAGTCGTCGGTGACCCGCGCCAGGGCGATCTCGGTGACGTCGAGCTTGTGCTTGCTGATCAGGCCCAGCAGCAGGTCGAAGGGCCCGGTGAAGTTGTCCAGGGAGACCTCGAAGGTCGTCGCCGGAGCCCGGCGGGTGAGCACCCCACCGGGGGTGAGGTCGGTCGGAGCGGCTCCCCCGACCTCCTCGGGGGCCGTCGTCATCGGTTCAGGCCGCCCCGCCGCGCGCGATGAGCTCGCGGGCGAGCTGGCGGTAGGCCTCGGCACCCTTGTGCGCGGAGTCGTACGTCGTGAGCGGCTCGGCCGCGAGCGAGGCGTCGGGGAACTTCACGGTCCGGGAGATCACCGTGTGGAAGACCCGGTCATCGAAGTGCTCGACGACGCTGGCCACGACCTCTCGCGAGTGCAGGGTGCGACCGTCGTACATCGTCGCGAGGATGCCGTCGACCTGAAGTCGCGGGTTGAGCCGGTCGGTGATCTTCTCGATGGTCTCGACGAGCAGGGCGACGCCGCGCATCGCGAAGAACTCGCACTCGAGCGGGATGATGACGCCGTGCGCGGCCGTCAGGGCGTTGACCGTGAGCAGCCCGAGGGAGGGCTGGCAGTCGATGAGGATGACGTCGTACTCGTCGATGATGGGGCGCAGCACCCGCGCGAGGATCTGCTCGCGGGCGACCTCGCCGACGAGTTGCACCTCGGCCGCCGACAGGTCGATGTTCGCCGGCAGCACGTCGAGGCCCTCGACCTTGGTGTGGGCGATGACGTCCCGCACGTCGTGGCCGCGCTCGGTGAGCAGGTTGTAGATCGTGACGTCGAGCTCGTGGGTGGGGATGCCGAGGCCGACGGACAGGGCCCCCTGCGGGTCGAAGTCGACGAGCAGCACCCGGCGGCCGACCTCGGCCAGGGCGGCACCGAGGTTGATGGTGGTCGTCGTCTTGCCGACCCCACCCTTCTGGTTGCACATCGCGATGATGCGCGCGGGCCCGTGGGAGGCCAGGGGCGCGGGTTCCGGGAAGGCGGGAAGGGGGCGGCCGGTGGGCCCCATGGTGCCGGGGGCCTCGCTGCGCAACGCCGTGTCGGAATCCAACTCTCTACTCCCCGGTACATGGTCTGGTGCTCGACGGTCAGCATCGCGCTGATCGGGGCCGACCCTATCAGCGGGCGCGGGGATGACTCTGGGCGTACACCTCGCGAAGTCGCTGCACGGTGACCAACGTGTAGATCTGCGTGGTCGTCACCGACGCGTGGCCCAGCAGTTCCTGCACCACGCGTACGTCGGCGCCGCCCTCGAGCAGGTGGGTCGCGAACGAGTGCCGCAGGGTGTGGGGCGACAGGTGACCGTTCAGGTGCGCTCGTTCGGCGCAGGAACGCAGCACGGCCCACGCGCTCTGGCGCGAGAGGCGGGCACCGCGCGTGTTGAGGAAGAGAGCAGGGGTGCTGCCACCACGGGCTGCGAGCGCCGGCCGGCCGCGAACGAGCCACGCCGACAGGGCCTGCGCCGCGTAGGAGCCGAGCGGCACGATGCGGTCCTTGCCGCCCTTGCCCCGCAGGCGCACCACGCCGTCCTCCCCCAGCACGTCGTCCACGTCGAGGCCCACCGCCTCGCTGATCCGGGCCCCGGTGCCGTAGAGCACCTCGAGCAGGGCCCGGTCTCGAAGGGCTGCCGGGGTGTCGCCCACCGACGCAGCCTCGAGCAGTCGCTCGACCTCGTCGACCGGGATGGCCTTGGGCAGCCGCGAGGGAGCCTTGGGCGGGCTCACCCGTCGTGCCGGGTCGGCGTCGAGCACCCCCTCCAGCGCCAGGAAGCGGTGCAGGCCGCGCACGGCGACGAGGGTTCGGGCCGCGGACGTCGCCGCGAGCGGTGTGGTGTGCTCGTCGCCCTCGCGCAGTCCGGTCAGGAACTCGGTGACGTGCGCCTCGGTGACGTCGGCGGGGGTGCTCACGCCGGCCTGCTCGAGGTAGGTGCTCCAGCGTCTGAGGTCGCGGCGGTAGGCGGCCAACGTGTTGGCCGACACCCCGCGCTCGACGTCCAGGTGGGTCAGCCACGCGTCGACG
>NZ_DAORSO010000086.1:6744-10762 GCF_035443565.1 Ornithinibacter sp.
CGTGTTGGCCGACACCCCGCGCTCGACGTCCAGGTGGGTCAGCCACGCGTCGACGGCCCGGCCCACCGCAGTGGGTCGGGCCGTCGGCTCGGTGGATCCCTTGGTCAGGACAGGGCCTCGTCGATGCCGATGCTGTCCATGCCGAAGGCCTCGGCGACGGCACCGTAGGTGATGTGCCCGGCATCCGTGTTCAGGCCGAGGGCGAGCGCGGGGTCGGCGCGCAAGGCGTCCTTCCAGCCGCGGTCGGCGAGCTTCGTCGCGTACGAGAGCGTGGCGTTGGTGAGCGCCCACGTCGAGGTGTGCGGCACGGCACCGGGCATGTTCGCGACGCAGTAGTAGATCGAGTTGTGCACCGGGAAGGTCGGGTCGGCGTGGGTCGTGGGACGGGAGTGCTCGAAGCAGCCACCCTGGTCGATGGCGACGTCGACGAGCACCGAACCGGGCTTCATCTGGGCGACCATCTCGTCGGTGACGAGCTTGGGCGCCTTGGCACCCGGGATGAGCACCGTGCCGATGACGAGGTCGGCCCCCAGGACCTGCTCCTTGATCGACATCGACGACGAGGCGATCTGGGCCACCCGGTTGTCGTAGCGCCAGAAGCTCATCCGCAGCTTGTCGAGGTCGGTGTCGAGCAGGGTGACGTCAGCACCCATGCCGAGGGCGATGTTGGCGGCGTTCTGCCCGGCCACACCGGCACCGATGACGACGACCTTGGAGTTGGCGACACCGCCGATGCCGCCCATGAGCACACCGCGGCCACCCTGGGCCTTCATCATCGAGTACGCGCCCACCTGGGGGGCCAGACAGCCGGCGACTTCCGACATCGGGTACAGCAGCGGCAGCAGACCCGAGGGGAGCTGGACCGTCTCGTACGCGATCGAGGTGACCTTCTTGTCGACGAGCTCGCGGGTCAGCGGCTCGTCCGCGGCGAGGTGCAGGTAGGTGAACAGGGTCAGGCCCTCGCGCAGGCGGTGGTACTCCTGCGCAACCGGTTCCTTGACCTTCATGACCATGTCGGCCTCGCCCCACACGTCATCCGCGTCGTCGAGGATGCGAGCGCCCTGGGACACGTACTCGTCGTCGGTGATCGTCGACCCGAGCCCGGCCCCCTTCTCGATGAGCACCTCGTGCCCGCGGCGGACGAGCTCGTGGACACCCACGGGGGTGATGCCGACGCGGAACTCGTTGTTCTTGACTTCGCTGGGGATCCCGACCTTCACGGTTATCTGGCCCTGTCTGTCTCGACGAAAACCCACGGCACCGTTGCCGTGGCGGTGCGCTGCGTGGGCGCGCGGTGCGAGTCTAGACCCGCGCCACCTGCGTGCCCCCGCCCTCGAGGAGCCCTTCGTGAAGTTGTACAGCGACATCCCTGCCCGCCGTCTCGTGCAGGTCGCCTCCGACGTCGGCATCGTGCTCTGGGTGACGTTGTGGGTGCGCGTCGCCGGCCGCGTGCACGACACGACGATGGAGCTCGCCCAGCCCGGGCGTGACCTCGCAGGGGCCGGGTCGAGCTTTCGCGGGACGATGACCAGTGCGGGCGACGGCGTCGACAACCTCCCGCTGCTCGGCGACCGGGTCGCCACGCCGTTCCGTTCGGCATCGGGCGTCGGCACGGAGATCGAGCAGGCCGGCACGGCACTGGTCAGCGCCGTCGAACAGCTCTCCCTGCTGCTCGCCCTCACGACCGCTCTGGTGCCGATCCTCATCGTCGGGCTGTTCTGGTTCGCCCTGCGCTTGCGCTTCGCGCGCCGGGCGAGCGCCGCTCAGCGCTTCATCGACGCCGCCCCCGACCTCGACCTGTTCGCCCTGCGTGCCATGGCCAAGCAGCCGATGCCGCGGCTGGCCGCCGTCTCCGACGACCCCGCCGGGGCGTGGCGTCGCGGTGACGACGAGATCATCCGGGCGCTGGCCCTGCTCGAGCTGCGGGAGGTCGGGCTCCGCCCACCCGTGGTCAGCGGGTGATGACGCCCGGGCGCAGGTCGGCCTCCGGGCACTGCCACGACGCGGCATCCGCCTCGACCTGCTCGCCTGATCGGATGTCCTTGACCTGGTCGCCGGCGCCAGCAGCGCCGGGGAACCAGACGAAGGGGATGCCTCGACGGTCGGCGTAGCGGATCTGCTTGCCGAAGCGGGCCGCGCTCGGAGCGATCTCGCACGGGATGCCGCGGGCCCGCAGTGCCGTGGCAACGTCGCGTGACGCGTCGCGTGAGTCCTCGTCGTTGACCGCGACCAGGACGGCGGCCGGGGTCGACCGGGTGGCCGTGAGGCCGCGGCGGGTGACGAGCAGGTGCACGAGCCGGGTCAGGCCGATCGAGATGCCGACGCCGGGGTAGGTGGTGCGCCCGTCGCTGGCGAGCGAGTCGTAGCGGCCGCCGGAGCAGACCGAACCCCACGACTCCGACCCCACGAGCTGGGTCTCGTAGACCGTGCCGGTGTAGTAGTCGAGCCCACGGGCGATCTTCAGGTCGGCGACGAGCACGCCGGGCGCCTGCGCCCTGCCGGCCGTGATCACGGCGGCGAGCGCGTCCAGCCCCTCGTCCAGGGTGGGGTGCTCGACGCCGAGGGCGCGTACGGCATCCACGAACGACAGGTCGGTGCTGCTGATGGCCGCCAGCGCCAGCGCGTGCTCGGCCTGCTCCGGGGTGGCACCGGCCTCGATGAGCAGCGCCGTGACCTTCTGCGGGCCGATCTTGTCGAGCTTGTCGACGATGCGCAGCGTCCTGGCGACGTCGGTCAGCCCGATGCCGAGGTAGAACCCCTCGGGGATCTTGCGGTTGTTGACCTGGATGCGGAACTGCCCGATCGGCAGCCGCGCGAACGCCTCCGCGATGACCAACGGCATCTCGGCCTCGAAGTGCGGCGCGAGCTCGCCGACGTCGACGACGTCGATGTCGGCCTGGGTGAACTCCCGGAAGCGCCCTTCCTGGGGCCGCTCACCACGCCACACCTTCTGGATCTGGTAGCGCCGGAACGGGAAGGCGAGCTTGCCGGCGTTCTCCAGCACGTAGCGCGCGAAGGGCACGGTGAGGTCGAAGTGCAGGCCGAGAGCGGCATCCTTGACCGAGGCCTCCCCCGCGAGGCGGGTGACCCCGTAGATCTCCTTGTCGGCGTCGCCGCCCTTGCCGAGCAGACGCTCGACCGGCTCGACGGCCCGGGTCTCCAGCGGCGCGAAACCGTGCAGCTCGAAGACCTCACGGATGACGTCGAGGAAGTGCAGCTCGAGGAGCCGCTCGGCAGGCAGGAACTCGGGGAACCCGGAGATGGGGGTGACCTTGGTGGGAGTGCTCACGCGGTCAATCCTTGCAGGTACGGGTTGGTGCCCCGCTCGCGGCGCATCGTCGTGGCCGGGCCGTGGCCGGTGAGGACGAGGGTGGAGTCGGGCAGCGGCAGGACGACGTCGCGCAGGCTGCGCTGCATGGCGGCGTGGTCGCCTCCGGGCAGGTCAGTGCGCCCGATCGAGCCGGCGAACAGGACGTCCCCCGACACCATGGTGCGGTCCAGGCCCTCGTCGGCGGGCAGGCCGTCGGGAACGACTCCGAGACCGAACATCACCGAACCCTCGGTGTGCCCGGGCGCGTGCAGCACCTCGACCTCGAGGCCGGCCAGGGTGAGGGTCTGGCGGTCGGTCACCTCGACGACGGTCTCGGGCTCACGCCACGTCGCTCGCTGACCGAACTGCTGCTCCATCATCGCGAGGGTTCCGGGGGCCAGGCTCGCGATCGGGTCGGTGAGCCGGTACCGGTCGTCGCAGTGGATGTAGGCCGCCGTGTCTCCCCCACACACCGGCGTCACCGAGTAGACGTGATCAAGGTGGCCGTGGGTGAGCAGCACCGCCGCGGGGCGCAGCCGGTGTTCGGCGAGCACGTCGCGCAGGGTGTCCTCGACCCCGATCCCCGGGTCGACGACGAGGCACTCCTGCCCCGGGCCGGTCGCGAGGACGTAGCAGTTGGTGGCGAAGGCGGCAGCGGGGAAGGCGACGGCGAGCACGGTGCGAGCGTAGCCCGCCGCATCCTGCCTA
>NZ_DAORSO010000087.1:0-4250 GCF_035443565.1 Ornithinibacter sp.
CGCGCGCGACCCGCTCGTCGTGTGGGCCTCCGACGAGCGGGTCGGGGTGGCGCGCTTCCTCGTCGCGGCGCCGGGGGCCGCCCAGGTGCAGCTCATCTCGACCAGCCCCGACGGCTACCCGGTGTCCAAGGTGGTGCCGACGCGCGGGCAGGACGCCGTCATCGTCCCCGTCGTGAACGGGGCCGACGCGGCCGAGTACCGCCTCGTCACCAAGGATGCCGACGGGCGGGTGCTCTTCGACGGCGTACCGGACCAGGGTCGGCACCCGACGGACGGCTGAGCTCAGCGACCCTGGTTGGCCACCGCTGCTGCTGCCGCCGCTGCCGCCTCGGGGTCGAGGTACTCGCCCGGACCGGTCGGCATGAAGTCATCGCCGAGGCGGTAGACGAGCGGCATCCCGGTCGGGATGTTCAGGCCGGCGATGTCGTCGTCGCTGATGCCGTCGAGGTGCTTGACCAGGGCGCGCAGCGAGTTGCCGTGGGCGGTGACGAGCACCGTCCTGCCTTCAGCGAGGTCGCTGCGGATCTCGTTCTCCCAGTACGGCATCATCCGCGGGATGACGTCCTTGAGGCACTCGGTCAGCGGCACCTTGATGCCGGCGTAGCGCGGGTCGTTCGTCTGGTCGAACTCGCTGCCGACCTCGATGGGCGGCGGCGGGGTGTCGAAGCTGCGACGCCAGAGCATGAACTGCTCGTCGCCGTACTTCTCGCGCGTCGCCGCCTTGTCCAGCCCCTGCAGCGCGCCGTAGTGCCGCTCGTTGAGGCGCCAGCTGCGGTGCACCGGGATCCAGTGCCGGTCAGCGGCGTCGAGCGCGAGGTTGGCCGTCGTGATCGCGCGACGCTGCACCGAGGTGTGCACGACGTCAGGCAGGATCCCGGCATCCTTCATCAGGTGACCACCGCGAGTGGCCTCGGCGCGCCCCTTGTCGGTGAGGTCGACGTCGACCCACCCGGTGAACAGGTTCTTCTGGTTCCAGTCGGACTCGCCGTGGCGCAGGAGGATGAGCGTGTGTTCGGTCATGTCGCCAGCCTAGCCACCCGCGCCCGTCAGGGTCAGGTGGGCGCGGATCCCGGATCGGGGTCGCCGGGTCTGGCGAGGATGCCGCGGAAGGCCTCGAGGTTGCGCAGGCTCTCACCGCGCGAGACCCGCCACTCCCACTCCTTGCGCATGGAGGACAGGAAGCCCATGACGAGCAGCTCGTTGAACGGCTCGTCGCACGCCGTCAGCACCACCCCGAGCAGCTGGTCGAGGGAGTCGACGTCGACGCCGGCAGCCGGCATCCGGCCGGTGACGAACACGTCGCCCGCCTTGTCGACCGAGTAGGCCAGCCCCGGCAGCCGCAGGTTGCGGCGCAGGAGGAAGCGGTAGACCTCGGCGTGGTTCTCGTCGGGGTTGCGGATGACGAACGCCGACACCGACAGTGCCGTGTCCGAGACGACGAGCGAGGTGATCGTCTTCAGCTTCTTCTCGCCAGGCAGCGCCACGACGTACTCGTCGTCGCGGGCTCCGGGTTCCCACTCCAGACCGGATGCCGCGAGGAACGCCTCGATCGTGGCCCGCATCTCGTCCCTGCCCGTCACGGGATCACCGCCGTGGGGATGCCGGTGAGCAGCTCGGCATCGTGGATCGGCACCTCTCGCGGGTGGTCCATCGCGTCGGCGTAGACCTCCGCCAGGCGCCCTGCCGTTCGCGCCCACGAGAACCCGGCCGCGTGCTCGACGCTGGTGCGGGCCAGCGCCGCAGCACCGCGGGGGTCGCGGAGCACCGCCTCGAGGGCGGTCGCCCAGTCGGCCGTGTCGTGCCCGTCGACGAGGACCCCCGCAGGACCGACGGCCGTGGGCAGGCCGCCGACGTTGGCGGCCACGACGGGTGTGCCGCACGCCTGGGCCTCCACCGCGACCAGCCCGAAGGACTCGCTGTGCGAGGGCACCGCCACGAGGTCCGCGGCGCGGTACCACTGCGCCAGGGTCGACCGGTCGACGGGTGGCACGAAGCGGACGAGGTCGGCGATGCCGAGCTGCTGGGCCAGCTCGGTCAAGCCCATGGGGTTGCGCACCCCGGTACCGCTGGCCCCGCCGAGGATGCCGACGACGAGACGGGAGCGCAGGTCGGGCCGGCGCCGCACCAGCTCGGCGGCGGCGCGCACGAGGACGTCGGGCGCCTTCAGCGGCTGGATCCGCCCGACGAAGAGGAGGAGCACGGCATCCGCAGGAATCCCGACGCGCGCTCGCGCCTCGGCCTTGGAGCCGGGGCTGAACACGGTGAGGTCGACACCCGGCTCGGCCACGGCGACGCGGGCAGGATCCGCACCGTACAGCTCGACGAGCTCGGCCGCCTCTCGCGGGGTGTTCGCGACGAGCCGGTCAGCAGCCTCGACGACCTGCGCCTCACCGATCTCACGGCCGCGCGGTTCGGGCTCGTCACCGTCCGCGAGGTGCAGGTTCTTCACCCGCGCCATCGTGTGCATGGTGTGGACCAGGGGAACGCCCCACCGATCGGCGGCCAGCCACCCGACCTGTCCAGAGAGCCAGTAGTGCGAGTGCACGAGGTCGTAGTACCCCGGCGGCGCGTGGGCGGCGACGCGCATCATGCCGGCCGCGAAGGCGCACAGCTGACCGGGCAGGTCCTCCTTGGACAGACCCTCGTACGGCCCGGCCGCGAGGTGGCGCACGACGACCCCCGGCTCCACCTCGACCACGGGGGACTGGGCCGCACACGTCGTCCGGGTGAACAGGTCCACGGCGATGTCACGCCGGGCCAGCTGCCGGGCCACCTCGAGCACGTAGACGTTCATGCCGCCGGCATCGCCCTCTCCGGGCTGGGCGAGCGGAGAGGTGTGCACGGTCACCATCGCGATGCGGTGCAGGCGGCGCTGCCGTGGGTGCGTGCTCATGACCACCGAGTGTGTCACGGCATCCGCGGGGTGTCCGTGACGGTCACCACCGCCCGGGGGGCCCAGACGTGCACCGCGATGCGCCCGTCCTGGCGAAGATCGACGGCACGAGGCACCTGGACCGGACCGATCGACACGTCGGTGCCGAGCACCCAGGTGAACGCGGGTTGGGCGATGACGGTCGGATCGACCCAGTACGCCCGCTCGCGCAGGTTGCGCTCGGGCAGGGCAGGGGCGATGCCGGTCGTCGCCGGCCGCCAGTCGAGGTGGATCGCCAGGGCATCGACCGCCGGCACGAGGACGTCCATGCGGATCGACCCGTCGGTCGGCTCGAACTTGATCCGCAGCGGTCTGCTCGTCGAGGAGTCGCGCACCACGCCCAGGTACTCGACCACGTCGCCGACCCGGCGCACCGCGTCGATGCGCACGGTGGACAGGACCCCACTCACCGTCTCGCGCGGATGCTCCCCTCCCTCGGTCACCGACCCGAACATCGCCGACACCGGGGCACCGCGCGTCACCGTGTCCGCGAGCACCTCGCTCCCGCGGGCGAGCCGGAACCCCGACGTGAAGAGGGACACCGACAACCCGGCCCCGAGCGACTGCACCCCGCGCGCCCCCTGCGCGACCTCGAGAAGCCCCGGTTCGACGTCGACGATCCCGATGTCGCGAGCCATGACACGCGGCACCCACGAGGTGAGTCCGAGCACCAGTGCGCCGCTCAGCGAGACGACCAGGGCCAGCATCGACAGGCTCACTCGCCCGTCACGGCTCCGTCGAACCCACCAGTCCAGCACCGTCTCAGCCTACGTCCGGCAGGTTGGCGGCTCGAGCCACCGAACTGCCGGACGTACGCTGACCCGGTGACACGGCAGCGGCCACACGGGGTGATCACCCGGGGCACGACCAACCCCAACCGGTTGCGGCGCTGTGACCGCTGGCTCGCCGGTCCGCAGGGGTGGCGGCTGCGCGCCCACCCGGGCCCGCCGGTCGTCGTCGACCTCGGGTACGGCGCCTCCCCCGTCACCGCCGTCGAGCTCCACGACCGGCTCAGCGCGGTTCGCCCTGACGTCGAGGTCGTCGGCATCGAGATCGACCCCGCTCGGGTGGCCGCCGCCCGCCCTCTCGAGCGCCCCGGCCTGCGGTTCGCCGTCGGCGGTTTCGAGGTTCCCCTGCCGCAGGGTCGCCGGCCGGTCATCGTGCGGGCGTTCAACGTGTTGCGGCAGTACGACGAAGGTGAGGTCGCCGCAGCGTGGGACGCCACGGCATCCAGACTCGCCCCCGACGGCCTGCTCGTCGACGGCACGTGCGACGAGCTCGGGCGGGTCGCGGCGTGGGTGGCGCTCACGGCATCCGG
>NZ_DAORSO010000087.1:4350-6430 GCF_035443565.1 Ornithinibacter sp.
CTACGGGATGCCGGGTGGCCGGTTCTCGACGGACCCGCACGCTGGCGGGTCGGCGAGCTCACGCTCGCGTGGGATGCCGTGGCACCGCGCGCGCTCTGAGGCCCTCGCCCCGCGCGGTGACCGGGTCACCAGGGGCCGTAGGGCCCCTGGTTGCCGCTGCCGCGACCCATGACCTGGTCGAGTGCCGGCTTGACGTCGGCGAGGTAGACCCCGGCGGCGACGATGGCGATGATCGCGAGGAAGCCCACCCCACCGAGGGCCACGAATCCGAGGAGCACCGCGAGACCGGTGATGAGCATCCAGAACTGCTTGGTGCGCTTGCCGGCCGCCACGAAGGCGTCGGGACGGCGCCGCACGCAGTCGACGAAGGCCCAGACCTCGACACCGAAGGCCACCGCCGACAGGCCCAGCACGATGTAGCTCTGGAGGGTGGCGAGCGCGTTCATGGGCTCAAGCGTAGGCGGCGCCGGCCGATCAGACGTCCAGGAGGATGGTGACGGGCCCGTCGTTGACGAGCTCGACGGCCATGTCGGCCCCGAAGCGGCCGGTCGCGACCTCGACCCCACGATCCCGCAGCGCCTGCACCACCTGCTCGACGACGGGCTCGGCGACCGGGCCGGGGGCGGCCGCGTTCCAGGACGGCCGGCGGCCCTTGCGGGTGTCGGCGTAGAGGGTGAACTGGCTGACGACGAGGACGGGCGCGCCCTCGTCGAGCACCGATCGCTCGCCGTGCAGGATGCGCAGGTCGGCGATCTTGCGGGCCAGGGTGTCGACCTGGGCCGGCCCGTCGTCGTGGGTGACCCCGACGAGGGCGACCAGGCCGGGGCGGGTCAGCTCGCCGACGACCTCGCCGGCGACGACGACCCGGGCGCTGGACACCCGCTGGAGAACGGCTCTCATCGCGGCGTCACGCGTCGTTGGTGGTCGAGCCGCCGACGCTCATGGTGCCGTCGAGGTCTGCCGCCACGACAGCGCCCACCGGTTGCCCGTGACCGAGGATCGGTGCCGACTCGAGCCGCTCGTACGCGCTGGACTCCACGCCCAGGCGGCGAAGGACCGCGGCCAGCACGACCGGGCGGGCCCGCTGGCCACCGTCGGCGATCTTCAGGGCGATTCCGCGGCCGTCGGCCAACCCGACGGCGTACACGGCTTCGGCCCCGTCCTTGGCGATGACGCCCTGCGTGCCCTGGATCAGCGCCGTGACGTCGCGCCGGGTGCCTCCCAGGTACTCGGGGTGCTGGCGGATCGCGTCGGCGACGCGACCCTCGTGCGTGCCCGGGTCGGCCGCGGCCACGCGCCCGAACGCCCGCGCCAGCCCGGCGAGCGAGATCGCCATCACGGGCGCGCCGCAGCCGTCGACGGCCATCGCCGCGACCGGCTCGCCCGCGAGGTCGGCGATGGTCTGCGCCATGAGCTGCTGAAGCGGATGCCGTGGGTCGCGGTACGTCGCGATGTCCCAGCCGTTGACCCGGCAGGTCGCGAGCATGGCCGCGTGCTTGCCCGAGCAGTTCTGCGCCAGCGAGCGGGCCGCGCGCCCGGCGGCGATCCACACGTCGCGCTCTTCCGGGTCGTAGGGCAGGTCGGGGGTGTTCTGCAGGTCGGCCTCGGTGAGCCCGGCTGCGGCGAGCATGTCGCGCACGGCGTCGAGGTGGAAGGGCTCGGCCGAGTGGCTCGCGCTGGCCAGGGCCAGGTGGTGCGGGGGCAGGTCGAGCCCCGCGCGCACCATCGCCACGGACTGCAACGGCTTGTTCGAGGAGCGCGGGAAGACCGGGTCGTGCGGGTCACCCCACGCCTGGAGCACGGAGCCGTCGGATGCCGTCACGGCGACGCTGGCGCGGTGCACCGACTCCACGACCGCGCCGCGGGTCACGTGGGCCAGCACCGGCGCCTGCGCGAGCGCGGGTGGTGTCACCGTGGAGACCTGGTCACCTGACGGATGGGCTGAACTCGGGGTCTGCTGGGGCACGCAGGTGACCCTATCCGCGGGACGGGGCGGACGGCATCCACCGACCGCACCCACCGCGTCGGTCGTGCCTGCGACCGCAGACACGAACGACCGGGGCCGGCAGGGCCGGCCCCG
>NZ_DAORSO010000087.1:6530-8534 GCF_035443565.1 Ornithinibacter sp.
CGGTCGTGCCTGCGACCGCAGACACGAACGACCGGGGCCGGCAGGGCCGGCCCCGGTCGTCGGGGTGTCACCGGGAAGGGGTGGACCGGTGACGGTCAGGTCGGGCGTGGCCGACCACGTGGTGTCGCTCAGGCGGTGACGGTGACGGTCGCGGACGCGGCCGGCGTGTCAGCGGTCTTCGCGGCGGGCTTCGCAGCCGGCGCGGAGGTGCGCTTGGCGGCGGGCTTCGTGCTCACCTTGACGGTGCGCTTGGCCGGGGTGCGCTTGGCCGCGGGGACGTCGCCGACCTTCTCGGCAGCCTTCTCGGTCGCCTTCTCCGCAGCGACAGCGGTCTTGCGAGCGCTGGTCGTGGCGGCCTTGGCCGAGCTGACGGCCTTCTTGGAGGCGTTCTTGGTCGTGGTCGACGTGCGCTTGGCCGCGGTGCGGGTGCGCTTGGCGGACTCGGTGACCTCGGCCTCGACGGTCTCGAGACCCTCGGTGACGGAGCCGGTGACGACCTCGGCCAGCTTCACGGCCTCCTTGCGGGTGGTCGTGATGGTGGCCTTGGCGGAGCGCTCGATGTCGGCCGCCGCGTTGCGGGCGGAGGTGACGGCACCCTTGGCCTGCGCGACCGAGGTCTCGGCCTGCGCGAAGAGGTCCTTGGTGGACTTCTGGTTGCGGATGCGGTTCACGAGGTTCTTGCCGCGCACGGCGAGCTCGTCGTAGCCCTCGGCGACCTTGCCGCCGACGACCATCGTCTCGTTGAGGACGACCGCAGGGATCTCCTTGACGCCGTCGACCAGGGTGGTCGCACGGGCCTGGACCTTGGCCGGGGCCAGGTCGGCGGAGAGCTCGACGCGGACCTTCTCGGCGCGGATGCGGGCCTCGCGGACCTTCTCGACGGCCAGGTCAGTGGCGCCGACAGCGGCGAAGAAGGGGGTGGCGTCGACGGTGTTCTTGATGTCGGTCATGACTGACATGGGATTCTCCTTGGTGGTGGTGCGTGAGTTCAGGGGGGTCGGCATCATTGCCGTCAGTTGTCCTCGACGTAGGACTCGTAGATGTCCAGGAGGGTCTTGCGCTGCCGCTCGGTCAGGGCCGGGTCGGCGGCGATGGCGCCTCGGACGTCGGGGGTCTCGGAGTGCGGGGTGACCTCGGCGTCGAGGATTCCGGCCTTGACGTAGAGGCTCTCGGCCGAGACCTCGAGACCCTTCGCGAGCTGCTGGAGGATCTCGGCACTCGGCCTCTTGAGCCCCCGCTCGATCTGGGACAGGTAGGGGTTGGACACCCCGGCGAGCTCGGACAGCTGACGCAGGGACAGCTTGGCGGCGGTTCGCTGCTCTCGCAGGTAATCGCCGAGGCTGCTGCCCAGGTCGTTCAGCGGATTCTTGCTCACGTGACAAGTATGCTTGCTCTAGTTAGCAAAATGCAAACTGGAGCAAGCGTGAGCCCGCTCACACCGTTGAGCGCTCAACTCTCAGCGCTCACGCGGCTCGCGGGATCAGACCCCGGCAGGCTGGCGCTGGCGCAGCGAGATGTCGTTGCAGGCCGCGCAGGTCTCCTCGGGCACCAGGCCCGCGCGCATGAGCAGGCCGAACGCGTAGCAGCCGGCGCAGAAGCCGAAGGCCGACTCCAGGGTGGCGAACACGAGCAGGATGCCGAGCAGCGCAGTCGTCACGAGAGGCAGGCCAGCCACGAGGAAGCCCGTGGCGACGAGGGTGAGCACCAGGCCGATGGCCTGGGCGAACCGCTTCGGCGGGCCGGGGACGAGCACGGGCTCACCGAGGCGGGGGGCGATCACCGTGGTGGCGAGCTGCCCGAAGGGGTCGAACCGCGGGCCGCTGGCCACTCGCAGGGCGAACCCGACGGCGAGCACGGCACTCAGCCAGAGCCAGCCGGTGAGCAGCGCCACCGCAGCGACGAGCACCACGAGTCCCGCCACGGCCCGGGCAGCCTTCTCGTTGACGACGGCCGGGAATTCAAAAGGAGTGCGCACGTCAGCCATAACCAGTGATTATGCGCCAG
>NZ_DAORSO010000087.1:8634-10744 GCF_035443565.1 Ornithinibacter sp.
CCGGCCATCAGGGCAGCCGTCGTCGCCGGCATCCCACCCGGCACGCCGGTCACGAAGTCGACGTGCACCTTCCCGCCGAACGGCAGGCCGTGGGTGTCGATGAGGCGCCGCAGCGCGTGCACGTGGCCGAGGTCGAACAGCTCGAACTCGGGCACCACCTCGCGCTCCTGGGCCTGCACGTACAGGTCGCTCATGAACCCCCACGGGTTCAGGAAGACGTCGTCACCGAAGTTGGTGGTCCCACACGTGAGCGAGCACGAGTCCGGCTCGGCGTCGAGCACCGTCAGCCGCGTCTCGAGCGGGTCGTGCACCGAACCCCCCGTCGAGAGCTGGACGATGAGGTCGGTCTCCGAGCGCACGGCATCCACCGACGCCTTCAGCAACCCACGGTCCAGGGTCGGGGCGTGGTCGGCGTCGCGGATGTGCAGGTGGATCAGCGCCGCCCCGGCCGCCTCGCAGCGCCGAGCGGTCTCGACGAGCTCGTCGAGGGTCGTCGGCAGCTGGGGCAGGTCCGCCTTGGCGTGCTCGGCGCCCGTGGGGGCGACGGTGATGAGGGTCCCGACCGGGGTCGATGAGGTGGCCATGGACCCCATCATGTCAGGTCGCTACCGAAGATTCTTCGGGGATCAGCCACTCACGACGACGGTCTGCGATGCCGCCGTCTCCCCGACGAGAAGATCCACGTCCTCCGGGATAGAGCGCTTGATGACCGCGAGCGCGACCGGGCCGTCCTCGTGGTGCCGAGCGACCGTGGTGATCCGCCCCACCTCCCGGTCGCCGAAGCGCACCGGCGCCCCGGCATCCGGGAGCACGTGTCCCGACCCGTCGAGGTGCAGGAAGACCAGGCGTCGCGGCGGCCGCCCGAGGTTGTGCACGCGGGCGATGGTCTCCTGGCCGCGGTAGCAGCCCTTGTGCAGGTGCACCGCAGTGCGCAGCCAGTCGACCTCGTGCGCGATGGTGCGGTGATCGGTCTCGGCCCCGAGCCGCGGGCGCCAGGCCATGACGCGCAGCGCCTCGGCCGCCCAGGTACCAGCCAGCGGTCGGTCGCCGACCGCGGCCTCGAGAGCAGGCCGCGCCACGACGAGCTCACGCCACGCACGCCCCTCGCCGGGGTGCCCTTCGACCGGTCCGTAGGCCGCCGTGTCACCCACAAGGGAGGGCCAAGGGTCGACCCACGCGAGCGGCTCCCCCGGCGCCGACTCGGCGCCGATGGGCTCACCGAGCACGGCCCAGTCCGCCGTGACGTCGGCGACCTCGACCCGCAGCATGAAGCGCATCGAGTCCAGCCAGGCCACGAGCGCAGGCGCGCTCCCGGGCTCGACCGTGATCCACGTCGTCTCCCCGTCGTCGACGAGGTGCAGGGCGTGCTCGATGTGCCCCTTGGGCGAGAGCACGAGCGACTCGCGCGACGTGCGAGGTGCCAGCCCGGTGAGGTGCTGCGTGGTCATCGAGTGCAACCACGTGAGCCGGTCGGGCCCGGTGACGGTGACGACCCCCCGGTGCGACAGGTCGACCACGGCGAGCCCCTCGGCCAGCAGTCGCTGCTCGCGCATCGGGTCGCCGTAGTGGGCAGCCACCCCGGCGTCGGCGCCCTCACCCGCGACCGCGCCCGGGCGGTCGAGCAGGGGGGAGCTCACGGTGGACGTGGTCATGGTGTGGCCTTCGGGGTTTCGGGGTGTGCGGACAACGGCACGTCGGATGCCGGGTGGTCACCGGCGCGGTGCGGTTCGGCTGGGTCGGCCGCGCGGCACTTCCGGCACAGTCCGTGCACGGCGGCGTGCGACACCTCGGCGGCGAATCCCAACGACTCGTCGAGGCGGGCCACCAGTTCGTCCGCCATGGTGAGCGGGGCCTCGCCCACCGAGCCACACCCCCGGCAGACGACGTGCAGGTGCGTGGCGTGCTCGGCGAGGTGGTAGCTCGGCGCACGGTGGTCGACGTGGGTGTGACCGACCAGGCCCAGCTCCTGCAGGGCGTCCAGTGCGCGGTACACCGTCGATGCGGCGACCTGTCCACCCCCGTCGCTCGCCACGGCATCCACGATGTCGTCCGGGGTCGCATGACCGAGCCGCCCCACGGCGCCGAGCACCCGCTCACGCTGCGAGGTCAG
>NZ_DAORSO010000088.1:0-10436 GCF_035443565.1 Ornithinibacter sp.
GGTGGGGCGTGTCGGGCTTGAACCGACGACCGACGGATTATGAGTCCGCTGCTCTGACCGACTGAGCTAACGCCCCGCTGCCCCGACGCCTTCGCGTCCCGGGCGCGGTGAGCCTACCGGGGCGGTGGGTGAGGAACGACGACGGATGCCGCTCGCGTACCGTGAGTGACCGGCATCCGGTCTCGTCAACCAAGGACCCGTGCCGTCACGCACGAGATTCATGAGACGGCTGGTGCCGTTGGGATCAGTGGGGCATGATGTGACCCATAACGGCACGCTCGTGTGCCCACACAGCAGAGCCCGCACGGCACACCGGCAGGAACCGTAGGCAGACATCGCGCGCACCGGCGTTGGGGAAGACGTCCCTCGCACGCGAAGGAGGCCAGGATGTCTGTCTCGATGCCGCGCACCATGACGCGGGGAGTGGTCTATGTCCACTCGACCCCCAAGGCTCTGTGCCCGCACATTCTGTGGGCGATCGAAGGCGTCCTCGGAACGAGGGTCACCGTCGACTGGACCGATCAACCGGCCGAGCCCGGTCTCGTCCGCGCTGAGCTGAGCTGGTCCGGGCAGGCCGGAACCGGTGCCCGCATCGCCTCGGCGCTGCGCGGCTGGGACAAGCTGCGCTACGAGGTCACCGAGGAGCCGAGCCAGGGCTGCGACGGCTCCCGCTGGTCGCACACGCCACGGTTGGGCATCCACCACACGTGGACCTCGGCCAGCGGCGACGCCGTCATCAACGAGGACCGGCTGCGCGAGGTCGTCGTGCTCGCCCAGGGCAGCCCTGAGGCGATGCAGGAGATGATCGAGGAGCTGCTCGGCACCGAGTGGGACGACGAGCTCGAGGTCTTCCGCTACGCCGGCGACGGCGCACCGGTGCGCTGGCTGCACAAGGTCGGCTGAGGGGGGGCGAGGAACCTCGCTCAGCACACGACGAAGCCCCCCGAAGAGGAAGCGGGGGGCTTCGTCGTGTCCGGTGCTGTGCCGGTCAGACGCTCTTGATGATGAGCGCGACGTTGTGGCCGCCGAAGCCGAACGAGTTGTTGAGGGCGGCGATGTCGCCCTGGGGGAGTGCCCGGTGCTCGCCGCGCACGACGTCGAGGTCGATGGCCGGGTCGAAGTCGTCGATGTTGATCGCCGCGGGAGCCACGCGGTGGTGCACGGAGAGCACCGTGAGCAGGCCCTCGAGCGCGCCGGCCGCGCCGAGCAGGTGCCCGGTCATCGACTTGGTGGCGCTGACCGGCATCCCGTCAGCGGCGGCGCCGAAGGCGCGCCGGATCGCGTTGGCCTCGGCGACGTCACCGACCGGGGTCGAGGTGGCGTGGGCGTTGATGTGCACGACGTCGGCGTCGGTGATGCCGGCGCGCTCGACCGCCTCGCGCATGGCGCGGGAGGCCCCGGCGCCCTCGGGCTCGGGAGCGGTGATGTGGTGGGCATCCGCGGACATCCCGATCGAGGCGAACTCGGCGTAGATCCGTGCCCCGCGGGCCTTTGCGTGCTCGTACTCCTCGAGCACCATGACGGCGGCACCCTCACCCATGACGAAGCCGTCGCGGCCGGTGTCGTAGGGGCGCGACGCGGCGGCGGGGTCGTCGTTGCGGGTGGACAGGGCCTGCATCTGCGAGAAGCCGGCGAAGCAGATGGGGTGGGTGGCGCACTCGGTGCCACCGGCGACGACCATGTCGGCGCGGCCGCCCCGGATCATGTCGTACCCGGTCCCCATCGACTCAGCACCGGAGGCGCAGGCCGAGACCGTGGTGTGCGCCCCGGCCCGGGCGCCGAGCAGCAACGAGACGTTGCCGGCGGAGGTGTTGGGCATGAGCATGGGAACCGACAGCGGGAAGACGCGGCGAACGCCCTTCTCGCGCAGGTTGTCCCACTGGTCGAGCAGGGTCCAGACCCCGCCGATCCCGGTGCCGATCGCGACGCCGAGGCGCAGCGGGTCGATCTCGGGTGACCCGGCATCCTCCATCGCGGCGAGCGAGGCGATGACCGCGTACTGGGCGCTCGGGTCCATCCGGCGCACCTGCACCTTGGTGAGCACCTCGAGCGGGTCCTGGGCGATGGTGCACGCGAAGTGCACCGGCAGCTCGTACCGGTCGAGCATCTCCTGGTCAAGGGGCTTGGCCCCGGACCGTCCTGCGAGGATGCCGTCCCACGTCTCGGCGATGGTCCCGCCGAGAGGGGTGGTGGCACCGAGGCCGGTCACGACGACGCGTCGCTCGCTCATGAGTGCTGATGCTCCTTGTGGGATGGGACGTGGGGATGCCGGGGGCTTGGTGTGGCGTGTGAGGTGCGGTGGACGTGTGGTCCAGTGTCCGTCACCGTCACCCTGCTGAACAGGGGTGACGGTGACGGACCGTGGTGCATCAGGCCTGGTTGGAGGCGATGAAGCTGACGGCGTCACCGACGGTGGTGAGGTTCTTGACCTCTTCGTCGGGGATGCGCACGCCGAACTTCTCCTCGGCGTTGACGACGATGGTCATCATCGACAGCGAGTCGATGTCGAGGTCGTCGGTGAACGACTTGTCCGCGAGGACCTCGGCCGGGTCGAGGCCGGTCTCCTCGTTGACGATCTCGGCCAGTCCGGCGAGGATCTCCTGCTCACTCTGTGCCATGTCGGTACTCCTTCTTCGATGGTCATGCTGTGGGTGGGTGTGGTGCTTGGCCCGGGTGACCCGTGGGCCCACGGGAACTCATCAGGGGATGACGACGACCTGCGCGGCGTAGGACAGGCCCGCGCCGAAGCCGATCTGCAGGGCGAGCCCGCCGCGGGGGATCTCGCCGTGGCGGACCATGCGCTCCATCGCCAGCGGCACCGAGGCCGCCGAGGTGTTGCCGGTGTAGGCGATGTCGCGGGCGATGGCGACGTCGGGGGGCAGGTTGAGCTTCTTGGCCATGGCCTCGACGATGCGCACGTTGGCCTGGTGCGGCACGAAGGCATCGAGCTGGTCGACGGTCACACCGGCGGCGTCGAGGGCGCGCTGGGCGACCGGGGCCATGCCCCACACCGCCCACCGGAAGACGGTCTGGCCCTGCATCCCGATGTGCGGCCAGTCCAGGCCCTTCTCGCGAACGTCGATCCAGCTGTCGGTCTGGGAGATGGCGTCCCACTTCTCGCCGTCCGAGCCCCAGATCGTCGGGCCGATGCCCGGGGTCTCGGACCTGCTGATCACAGCGGCCCCGGCGCCGTCACCGAAGATGAACGCCGTGCCGCGGTCGTCGCGGCTGGTGAAGTCGGACAGTCGCTCGACCCCGACGACGAGCACGTTCTCGGCAGAGCCGCCGCGGACCATGTCGTTGGCCAGCGCGATGCCGTGGCAGTACCCGGCGCAGGCGGCCGAGAGGTCGATGGCCATCGCATCGGTGCCGAACCGCTCGGCGATGAGTGGAGCCGCGGCCGGGGTCTGGTAGGGCCAGCTGATCGTGGCGACGAGGATCGCGTCGATGTCGGAACCCTTGAGGCCGGCCATCTCCAGAGCCGGCTCGGCCGCCATGACGGACATGTCGATGACCGACTCGCCCTCGCCGGCGAACCGGCGCTCGATGATGCCCGAGCGTTCCCGGATCCACTCGTCGGAGGAGTTGATCGCCTCGACGAGCTCGGAGTTCGGGACCACCCGGCGTGGGCGGTACCCGCCGATGCCGGCGATGCGGGCGTGGCCGGTGGCCGGGGCCGACTGGAGGGCCGAGGCGAAACCCTTGGAGGTGGTGCTCATGCGGAGTGCTCCTTGATGAGCGTGCGGGCGGCGTCGAGGTCGTCAGGCGTCTTCACCGCGAGCAGCTCGACACCCTTCAGGGCGCGCTTCGCGAGCCCGATGAGCGTGCCGGCTGGCGGCAGCTCGATGATGGCGGTGACGCCGAGGGCGGTGAACCGCTCCATGCACAGGTCCCACCGCACGGGGTTGGACACCTGGGCGACGAGCCGGTCGAGGACGGTGCGGCCGTCGGTGACGACCTGACCGTCGCGGTTGGACACCAGCGTCACCTCGGGGTCGGCCACCTCGTGGTCGGCGGCCGCGGCACGCAGCACCGCGACGGCGGGCTCCATGTAGTGCGTGTGGAACGCGCCGGCGACCTTCAGGGGGATGACGCGTGCGCGTGCCGGGGGATCGGCGGCGAGTTCGGCCAGCGCCGGCAGCGAGCCGGCGGCCACGACCTGACCGGCCCCGTTGACGTTGGCCGGGGTGAGCAGGTGCCGTCCGATGGTGGCCAGCACGGCGCCCTGGTCGCCGCCGAGCACGGCGCTCATGCCCGTCGGGGTCGCGGCGCTGGCCTGCGCCATCGCTCGACCGCGCAGCGCGACGAATTCCATCGCGGCCTTCTCCGAGAGCACCCCGGCGCCGGCAGCAGCGGTGATCTCGCCGACCGAGTGGCCCGCGATGGCACCCGACTGCGGCACGGCATCCGTGACGGTGGTGCCGCCGCCGAGGGCGCGCAGGGCGAGCAGCCCGGCGCCGACGAGCAGCGGCTGGGCGACGGCGGTGTCCTTGATGGTCTCCTCGTCGGAGGTGGTGCCGTGGGCGACGAGGTCGACCTGGGCGGCATCCGAGAGGGCGGACAGCTGGTCACGCAGGCCGGGAAGCTCGAGCCACGGGGAGAGGAAGCCCGGGGTCTGGGAGCCCTGGCCAGGGCAGACGATGACGATCACAGGACCAGCCTGTCGCCTGCGTCGTGACCAAACCGTGACGAACGAGGACGAACCTCCGGTCTCTGTTTTGGAGGTTTCCTCCAAACTGAGCGCGAGTCAGGGTCGTGGTGTGCTTCGGCTCACCGGGCCGAGGCGGTGGAAGGCCAGTGCGATGCGCACGGTCTGCGCGTCGTGCGCCTCGGTGAGGTCGTAACCGATCGCCTTGGCGATGCTGGACAGGCGGTATCTCACGGTGTTCGGGTGGACGATGAGGGCCCGCGCGGTGCCCTCGACGCCGAGGTCGCCGTCGAGGTAGGCGGCCGCGGTGTCGAGCAGGGTGCCCCCGGGGCTCTGGGCGAGCGGCCGGATGATGCGGGCGATCAGCGCGCCGCGCGCCGGTAGGTCACCGAGCAGGGCCCGCTCGGCCAGAAGGTCGTCGGCATGGACCGGCCTCGGGGCACCCACCCACGCGGGCGCGGCACCGTGCCCGGAGATGGCGGCCCGGGCGCTGCGCCCCGCCGCGAACAGGTGGGGCACCGTCGGGCCGACGACGAGGGGGCCGTCGCCGAGGAACGGGTCGAGGGCCTTCGCCAGCGCGATCGGGTCGGTGACGCTGCCGCCGATGCAGATCAACCGGGGGCCGTGGATGGCGACGAGCAGCTCGACGTCGATGCGCCGGGCGGCGCGGTGCAGGTCGGTGAGCACGGGCGCGGTGGCCCCGGGCGGCGTGGAGCCGACCACGACGGCCACCTGCGTCACGGCGCCCCAGCCCAGGGCCGCCGCGCGGGACTGCATCGACTCATCAGCCTCCCCGCGCAACACGGCATCCACGACGAGCGACTCCAGGCGCGCGTCCCAGGCGCCGCGTGCCTCGGCCGCCTGCGCGTACACCTCCGCAGCGGAGAAGGCGACCTCACGGCTGTAGCGCAGCACCGCCTCACGCGCCAGGTCCTCCTCGCCCGGCGCCGCGAGGTCGGCGATCTCCCGCTCGACGACGGCAATGACCGTGCGGATCAGGTCGAGGGTCTGGGCGAGCGAGATCGACCGGGTCAGCTCGCGCGGGGCGGTGCCGAACACGTCGGCGGTGACGGCGGGCCGGATCTGCTCACCGCCGAACCACTCCAGGAACGAGGACAGGCCCGCCTGGGCGACGAGCCCCACCCACGAGCGGTCCTCGGCCGAGAGCGACCGGTACCACTGGTGGTCGGCCTCCATCTGCTGCACGGCGGCGGCACCGAGGTCGCCCGCAGCGCGAGCGACCCGGGTGCGGGTGGCGGCCGACGGCAGCGGTCGAGGGGCGGACGGCATACGAATCAGTCTATTTGTATGCCGTTCACAACCTCCCGGACGCCGCGGTGGTCAGTCGGTGCCCGCCTCCATCGCCGCCCGGTCGAGGGCGTCGTCCTCGGAGCCGGGGGCCAGCGGGTTGTCGGTGATCTGGTCGTAGCCGCCCGCGGGGAGCTCGCCGAACAGGGTGCCGTTCTCCACGAGGAGCTGCCCCTGCTCGACCGGCTGACCGGCGTAGACCTCGAGCTTGGAGCGGCTGTCGGCGATGTCGAGGTTGCGCATGGTCAGCTGGCCGATGCGGTCGAGTGGACCGAACGCGGCGTTCTCCACGCGCTCCATCGACAGCTTGTCGGGGTGGTAGCTGAAGTTGTCGCCGCGGGTGTCGATGATGGAGTAGTCCTCACCGCGCCGCAGCCGCAGGGTCACCTGACCGGTGACGAGGGAGGCGATCCAGCGCTGGATGGCTTCGCGCATCATCAGGCTCTGCGGGTCGAGCCAGCGGCCCTCGTAGAGCAACCGACCGAGCTGGCGGCCCTGCGAGTAGTAGTTGGCCAGGGTGTCCTCGTTGTGCACGGCGTTGAGCAGGCGCTCGTAGGCGGCGTGCAGCAGCGCCATGCCGGGGGCCTCGTAGATGCCGCGGGACTTCGCCTCGATGATGCGGTTCTCGATCTGGTCGGACATGCCGATGCCGTGGCGCCCGCCGATGGTGTTGACCTCGTCGACAAGGGCGACCGGGTCGAGGGTGCGGCCGTTGACGGCGACCGGGCGACCCTGGACGAAGGTGATCGTCACGTCCTCGGACTCGATGGCGACGCTCGGGTCCCAGAACTTCACGCCCATGATCGGCTCGACGATCTCCATCGACTCGTCGAGGTGCTCGAGCGTCTTCGCCTCGTGGGTGGCGCCCCAGATGTTGGCGTCGGTGGAGTAGGCCTTCTCCTGGCTGGAGCGGTAGGGCAGGTTGCGCTCGGTGAGCCAGGCGCTCATCTCGTGGCGACCGCCGAGCTCGGCGACGAAGTCGGCATCCAGCCACGGCTTGTAGATGCGCAGGTTGGGGTTGGCGAGCAGGCCGTAGCGGTAGAACCGCTCGATGTCGTTGCCCTTGAACGTCGAGCCGTCGCCCCAGATCTCGACGTCGTCGGAGTGCATCGCCCGCACGAGCAGGGTGCCGGTGACCGCGCGGCCCAGGGGGGTGGTGTTGAAGTAGGTCTTGCCGCCACTGCGGATGTGGAACGCGCCGCAGGCGATGGCCGACAGGCCCTCCTCGACGAGCGCGCTCTTGCAGTCGACGAGGCGGGCGATCTCGGCGCCGTACTGGCCGGCGCGATCGGGCACGGTGTCGATCTCGGGCTCGTCGTACTGGCCGAGGTCGGCGGTGTACGTGCAGGGGATCGCACCCTTCTCGCGCATCCACGCGACGGCGACGGAGGTGTCGAGACCTCCGGAGAAGGCGATGCCGACGCGCTCGCCGACGGGCAGGGAGGTCAGGACCTTGGACATGAGTGCAATTCTATACAGACCTCTGCATATTCACGAACTCGGGGTCGAAGTCGAGAGTATGGGAATCGCCGTCCGACCCGGAGGTCAGACGGCGATTCACCTACTCTCGACTGGAGAGTGCAGCGGGGGCGCTCAGCTGTCGCCGCCCTCGTTGCCGGAGGCGCCGGCCGTCACGTCGTTCAGGCGGTAGCGGCTGGCCGCCTCGCGGGCCACGGACGGGTCGACCTCGCCGCGGGCCGCCAGCGCTTGGAGGGCCTGCACCGCCATCGACGGGCCGTCGATGTGGAAGAACCGGCGGGCCGCCGGGCGGGTGTCGGAGAAGCCGAACCCGTCGGCGCCGAGGGAGGAGAAGTCCCCGGGGACCCACTGGGCGATCTGGTCCTGGACGGCCCGCATGTAGTCGGAGACCGCGACCACGGGGCCCGGCCGACCGGCCAGCTGCTGGGTGACCCACGGAACCGGTGCCTCGGCATCCGGGTTGAGGAACGCGGCCTCGTCACAGCGAAGGCCGTCGCGGCGAAGCTCGTTCCACGACGTGACCGAGAAGACGTCGGCGACGACACCCCAGTCGCTGCGCAGCAGCTCCTGGGCCTCCAGGGCCCAGCCCATGCCGACGCCCGACGCGAGCAGCTGCACGCGCGGCGCCGACTCCGGCAGGCCCTCGCTCGACCCGGCCGCATACAGGTACATGCCGCGCAGGATGCCTTCGCGGTCGACGTTCTCGGGCTCGACCGGCTGGGCCATCGGCTCGTTGTAGACCGTGAGGTAGTAGATGACGTTGCGCTCGTCGTCGGTGAGCGAGTCATCCGTGCCGAACATGCGGTGCAGACCGTCCTGCATGATGTGCGCGATCTCGAAGCCGAACGCCGGGTCGTAGTGCACGACAGCCGGGTTCGTCGAGGCGAGCAGGGGCGAGTGCCCGTCGGCGTGCTGCAGGCCCTCACCGGTGAGGGTGGTGCGGCCCGCCGTGGCGCCGATGAGGAAGCCGCGGGTCATCTGGTCGGCGGCCGCCCAGATCGAGTCGCCCACGCGCTGGAACCCGAACATCGAGTAGAAGACGTAGATCGGGATCATCGGGTGACCGTGCGTGGCGTAGCTCGACCCCGCGGCGGTGAACGCGGCCAGCGACCCGGCCTCGTTGATGCCGAGGTGCAGGATCTGCCCGTCCTTGGCCTCGCGGTAGGCGAGCATCAGGTCGTGGTCGACGGGGGTGTAGTTCTGCCCGTGCGGGTTGTAGATCTTGATCGTCGAGAAGAAGCTGTCCATCCCGAAGGTGCGGGCCTCGTCGGGGATGATCGGCACGATGCGCTTGCCGAACTCCTTGTCCCGCATGAGGTCCTTGAGCAGTCGCACGAACGCCATCGTCGTGGCGACCTGCTGCTTGCCCGAGCCCTTCTTGACCTGGGCGTAGGCCGAGTCGTCGGGCAGGTGCACGGGGGCGTGCTTGACGCGACGCTCGGGCACCCCGCCGCCGAGCTTGGCGCGGCGCTCGAGGGCGTACTTGATGACGTCGTCGTCCGGGCCCGGGTGGTAGTAGGGCGCGTTGTACGGGTCGGCCTCGAGCTGCTCGTCGCTGATCGGGATCTGCAGGCTGTCGCGCAGGTTCTTCAGGTCATCGAGGGTGAACTTCTTCATCTGGTGCGTCGCGTTGCGCCCGGCGAAGGTCGTTCCGAGGCCGTAGCCCTTGATCGTCTTGGCGAGGATGACCGTGGGCTGACCGGTGTGCTCGGTCGCCGACTTGTAGGCGGCGTAGACCTTGCGGTAGTCGTGGCCGCCGCGCTTGAGCTTCCACCAGATGTCCTCGTCGCTCCAGTCCGCGACCATCTTGCGGGTGCGGGGGTCGCGGTCGAAGAAGTTCTCGCGGACGTGCTTGCCGTCGTTGGCGCGGAAGGTCTGGTAGTCGCCGTCAGAGGTCGAGTTCATCAGGTGGGTGAGGGCGCCGTCGCCGTCGGCGGCGAGCAGCGGGTCCCAGCCGCGACCCCAGACGACCTTGATGACGTTCCAGCCGGCGCCGCGGAAGAAGGCCTCGAGCTCCTGGATGATCTTGCCGTTGCCGCGCACCGGGCCGTCGAGGCGCTGGAGGTTGCAGTTGACGACGAAGTTGAGGTTGTCGAGCTCCTCGCCGGCAGCGAGCTGGAGCAGGCCGCGCGACTCGGGCTCGTCCATCTCGCCGTCGCCGAGGAAGGCCCACACCTGCTGTTGGCTGGTGTCCTTGATGCCGCGGTTGTGCAGGTACTTGTTGAACTGCGCCTGGTAGATCGCGTTCATCGGGCCCAGACCCATCGACACCGTCGGGAACTCCCAGAAGTCCGACATCAGGCGCGGGTGGGGGTAGGACGGCAGGGCGAGCGGAGACCCGTCGACGACGTGCGACTTCTCCTGGCGGAAGCCGTCGAGGCGCTCGGTGGAGATGCGGCCCTCGAGGAAGGCGCGGGCGTACATGCCGGGGGAGGCGTGGCCCTGGAAGAAGATCTGGTCGCCGCCGCCGGGGTGGTCCTTGCCGCGGAAGAAGTGGTTGAAGCCCACCTCGTAGAGCGTGGCCGCCGACGCGTACGTGGAGATGTGGCCGCCGACGCCGATGCCGGGGCGCTGCGCGCGGTGAACGATCATCGCGGCGTTCCAGCGCAGGTAGGCGCGGAAGCGGCGCTCGGTGTCCTCGTCGCCGGGGAACCAGGGCTCCTGCTCGGGGCTGATCGTGTTCACGTAGTCGGTGGTCGTCAGCGACGGCACGCCGACCTGCATCGCGCGGGCCCGCTCGAGCAGGCGCAGCATCAGGTAGCGCGCCCGCATCCGACCCGGGCCGTCGATGACCGCGTCGAGGCTGTCGAGCCATTCCTGGGTCTCGGCCGGGTCGATGTCCGGCAGGTGGGTCGGGATGCCGTTGAGGATGGGGCCGACGTCGTCGCGGGAGGTCACGCGTTCGTCCTTTCGCCGTTGAGCAGCAGGTCGCACGCGAACGAGTGGGCGCGCGTGGTCCCCATCTTTCACCCGATCGGCGCCCCCAGCGCAATCGGGTTCA
>NZ_DAORSO010000089.1:0-4443 GCF_035443565.1 Ornithinibacter sp.
CCTCAGCCGATGAGGTGCTCCAGCGCGAGCTGCTGGAGGGCGACGAAACCGAAGTCGCGTTCCGCGGCGGCATCCGGGTCGAAGCCGTCGTCGGTGGCGAGGAAGTCGGCGAGGCTCTCGCCCTCGGCCAAGGTCGGCTGCGCGAGGTCGGGGACCCCGGCGTAGGCCAGAGCGTCCTGCACGCGCGGGTCGGCCCGGAAGGCGCGGGCCTTGTCGGCGAGCATCAGGTAGGTCGCCATGCACGCGCTGGCGGACTCCCAGACGCCGTCCATGTACTCGGTGCGCGAGGGCTTGTAGTCGAAGTGTCGGGGGCCGGTGTAGCGCGGGCCGTCGGGGTGGTTGGGGAAGCCGTTCTCGAGCAGGTCGACGGTGAAGAAGGCCGACATGAGGTCGCCGTGACCGAAGACGAGGTCCTGGTCGTACTTCAGCCCGCGCTGCCCGTTGAGGTCGATGTGGAAGAGCTTGTCGCTCCACAGGGCCTGCCCGATGCCGTGGGTGTAGTTCAGCCCTGCCATCTGCTCGTGGCCGGTCTCGGGGTTGAGGCCGACGATGTCGCCGTGCTCGAGCTCGGCGATGAGGGCGAGCGCGTGACCGGCGGTCGGCAGGAAGATGTCACCGCGGGGCTCGTTGGGCTTGGGCTCGAGGGCGATGCGCAGGTCGTAGCCCTGGGCCTTGATGTGGGCGGCGACGGTGTCCAGCCCCTCCTTGTAGCGGTCCATCGCGCTGTGGACGTCCTTGGAGCCGTCGTACTCGCTGCCCTCCCGACCGCCCCACATGACGAAGGTGGTCGCACCGAACTCGGCGGCGAGGTCGACGGCGGAGAGGATCTTGCGCAGCCCGAACCGGCGCACGCCGCGGTCGTTCGAGGTGAGCCCGCCGTCCTTGAACACCGGGTGGCTGAAGGTGTTCGTCGTGACCATCTCGATGACGAGCCCGGCCGCGTCGGTCGCCTCCTTGAACCGCGTGAGGATGCCGCGCTTGGTCGCCTCGTCGGCGCCGAACGGGAAGACGTCGTTGTCGTGGAAGGAGACCCCCCAGGCGCCGAGCTCGGCGAGCTTGTCGCTGTACTCCCACGGGTCGAGGGCGGGACGGCTGGCGGAACCGAAGGGGTCGACACCGACCCACCCGACGGTCCACAGGCCGAATGAGAACTTGTCCTGCGGGGTGGGCTGGCGGGTCATGACGGGTTCCTCCCATTGTTTGTTGTGAGATGAAACATATTAGGAGGGGTGGAGTAGGGTCAAGTGGTGTCGTTGACCGATCCGCGCCGCGCCGCCGAGACGACCTCCGGGGCCCGACAGTCATCGCTGCGGGCGAGCAACCTGTCGCTGGTCGCCCGCACGGTCTGTGCCTCCCCGGAGCCGATCTCGCGAGCGTCGGTCGCCAAGCGAACCTCGATGACCCGTTCCACGGCATCCCGCCTTGCCGACGACCTCGTCGCGGCCGGGCTGCTCGACGAGCTCGAGCGGGCGGGGACCACCGGCCCCGGCCGCCCGGCCACCCCCCTGGTGGCCGGCGGCGGCGTCGCAGCACTCGGCCTCCAGGTCAACGCCGGCTTCCTCGCTGCGCGGGTGGTGAGCCTGCGCGGCGACGTCATCGGTGAGCACATCGAGGTCGACGACCTCGTCGGGTCACCCCCGGTGCCGACGCTGGAGCGCCTCGCGGCGATCGCCCGCGACGTGCTCGACGGGATGCCGTCCGGCGTGCGTCTGGTGGGTGGCGGCCTCGCCCTGCCGGGGGTGGTGTCCACCGACACCGGCACCCTGCTGCTCGCCCCCAACCTCGGGTGGGCCGACCTGCGACCGGTCGAGCACCTCCCCGGCGATCTTCTCCCCGCGGGAGCCGGGGTGCTGCGCGTCGGGAACGAGGCCGACCTCGCCGCTCGCACCGTCGCCGAGGAGACCCCCGGACGGCCGGGCCCCGTGCGCGACTTCGTCTACCTCTCCGGCGAGATCGGGATCGGCGGCGCCGTGGTGCTCGACGGCCGGGTCATGACGGGCCAGCACGGGTGGGCCGGCGAGATCGGGCACGTGACCGTCGACCCCGACGGCCCTGCGTGCCCCTGCGGCTCGACCGGGTGCCTCGAGCGCTACGCCGGCAGGCACGCGATCCTCGATGCTGCCGGGATGGACCGCGACAGCACCGCCGCCGACATCGCCACCGCCGCGGCATCCGGAGATGCTCGCGCGACCGAGGCGCTGGGCCGGGCGGCGCGCGCGCTCGGAATCGCCGTGGCCGGCGTGCTCAACGTCCTGGACATCCCCGCGGTCGTGCTCGGTGGGCACCTCGGCCAGATCGCCGACCTGCTGCGCCCCGAGCTCGAACGGCAGCTGAGGACTCGGGTGATGTCTGCGCGGTGGGCCGCGCCGACGATCGTCCCCGCCCCCGTCGATCTCGCGCCGGGGGCGACCGGCGCCGCGATGCTCGAGCTCTCGTTGGTGCTCGACCAGCCGGCCCTGTGGGCAGACCACCGCACATCGCAGGGTGCCTCGACCCTGCGATGACGCCGGCGGTGCGTGTCAGCGGGCGCTGATGACGACGTCGACCTCGCCCGTGGCCCCCTCGATGTCGCGCTCCGCGGCAGCGATCAGGTGGTCTGCGAGGTGGTGCAGGGCCCGGGCCACGGCGACCTCGTCGCCGATGTGGGCCACTCCCGGGTCGGCACTGCTGCGATGGCTCGTGCCCCTGGCGGTGAGCGCCTCGGGCGAGTCGGCGAGGAGCGCAACCGTCGCGGTGGTGTCGTCGCCCTTCTCGAAGATGGTCACCCGCACGTTCCACTGCCGCATCGTCCCGAGTTCGGGCTTGGCCACGAGGTCGGCGTGGTGCGAGTGCTCGCTCTCGGTCACCTTGAGCACTGCCCCGGGGCCCGGGAACAGCGTGCTCGTGTGGCCGTCCTCCCACCGCACGACGTAGGGCGGTCCGCCGTCCGCACCGCGCGCCTCCAGCACCTCGCCCGCTCGAGTCGGCTGGTCGACCAGCTCACCGGCCAGGATGATCCGGTCACCGGGCATGGCTCTCATGGCTGCTCCTCACGTGAGTCGTCACCGTGACGTGCGGGGTGCCGGGGCGGTGGCGACGACCACGGCACCCACGTCGATTCTGCTCCCGCCGGACCCTCGGCGGCTAGCGTCTCCCGCAGTGTCGAGTCTCACCGACCCCTACTCCGGAGTCCACCGTGAGGCACCACGACGGCGAAGTGGCGCCACGGCATCCCGAAGCGAGATGGGCGAGGGGCTGGCGCGGCGCGCGCGCAACCGGTGGAATGGCGCCATGCCCCAGAAGATGGCCCTGCGCGCCTACATCGACAAGCTCCGCACCGAGGGGTACACGGTGCGTGACGACCACGGCGACGACCCCATCCTCATCTCCCCAGACGGCAGCGCGGTCGAGACCTGGCGCGAGGAGTACCCCTATCCCGAGCTGATGTCGCGCAACAGCTACGAGGTCGAGAAGTACCTCCTGCAGATCGAGCTGCTGAAGTTCCAGTACTGGACGATGGACAGCGGCGCCAAGCACGTCATCGTCTTCGAAGGGCGCGACGCGGCCGGCAAGGGCGGCACGATCAAGCGGTTCACCGAGCACCTGAACCCCCGCGCGGCGCGGGTCGTGGCGCTGACCAAGCCGACGTCGACCGAGGCCGGCCAGTGGTACTTCCAGCGCTACGTCAACCACCTGCCCACCTCGGGCGAGATCGTCATGTTCGACCGCTCCTGGTACAACCGGGCCGGGGTCGAGCGGGTCATGGGCTTCTGCACCGACGAGGAGCACGCGACCTTCATCTCGCAGGCGCCGAACTTCGAGCGCATGCTCGTCGAGTCGGGCACGACGGTGACCAAGCTGTGGTTCTCGGTGACTCAGGACGAGCAGCGCACCCGGTTCGCGATCCGCCAGATCGACCCCGTCCGGCGCTGGAAGCTGTCGCCGATGGACCTGGAGAGCCTGGACCGATGGGAGGCCTACACGGCCGCCAAGGAGGAGATGCTCAAGTACACGGACAAGGGCTACGCGCCGTGGATCACGGTCAAGAGCAACGACAAGAAGCGGGCTCGGGTCAACGCGCTGCGCGCCTTCCTGCACCAGTTCGACTACGAGGGCAAGGACCACGACGTCGTCTTCGCGCCCGACCCCAAGGTCGTGCGTCGCGCCAAGTACACGGTCGGTGACTGAGCGGCCGCGGCCGAGATGTTGACCACTTCGACCGCCACGCGCTCACGGCATCGGATGCAATGGCCTTGTGGGCCGACCTGATCTGACCGTCCTGGCCATCCCGGCCTTCGTCGGTGCGATGGCCGCCGAGGTCCTGTGGCAGCGCCGCAACCCGGCGCCGGCCGGCACCCCGCGCGCCGGTGACTACGAGGTGGCCGACACCATCGCGAGCCTGACGATGGGGGTCGGCAGCCTCATCGCTCCGTTCGTCGCGAAGAAGCTGCTCGACCCGGTGAC
>NZ_DAORSO010000089.1:4543-10284 GCF_035443565.1 Ornithinibacter sp.
GGGCTGCTCGCCAACACCGTGGCCCTGCTCGGCTGGGACGCCATCTACTACTGGAACCACCGGTTCAACCACGAGAGCCGGTGGCTGTGGGCGATGCACGTCGTGCACCACAGCAGCGAGCGCTACAACCTCTCGACCGCGCTGCGGCAACCCGTCGCGGAGGGGTTGACGATGAGCGTGCCCTACGGCCTGCTCGCGCTCGCCGGGGTGCGCCCCAGCGTCATCGAGAACGCCCGCGCCCTGAACCTGATCTACCAGTTCTGGATCCACACCGAGGCGGTGCGCTCCATCGGCTGGCTCGAGAACGTGCTCAACACGCCGTCACACCACCGGGTGCACCACGGCACCAACCGGCAGTACCTCGACCGCAACCACGGCAGCATCCTCATCCTCTGGGACCGGTTGTTCGGCACCTTCGAGCGTGAGGACGAGCGAGTCGTCTACGGGTTGACGACGAACATCGACACGTTCAACCCGGTGGTCATCGCCACCCACGAGTGGCGTGACATCGGGCGTGACATCGCCGGTGCCCAGACGTGGCGGGAGCGGTGGTCCTTCCTGCTGCGCGGGCCCGGGTGGGCCTACGACCGGCGGGCCGACCTGGTGGACGCACGGACCTGAACCATCGAATCGAGAGGTGTGACCATGGAACTCACCGGCAAGGTCTTCGTCGTGACCGGCGGCGGCAACGGCATCGGCCGCGAGGTGGTGCTGGGGCTGCTGACCCGCGGGGCCCGGGTCGCCGCGGTCGACCTCAGCGAGCAGGGCCTGGCCGAGACGGCCGCCCTCGCGGGTGCCGGTGAGCGGCTGAGCACCCACACCGTCGACATCACCGACCGGGCTGCCGTCGAGGCCCTGCCCGACGCCGTCATCGCCGCCCACGGCCGGGTCGACGGCCTGCTCAACGTCGCCGGCATCATCCAACCCTTCGTCCGCTTCGCCGACCTGGAGTACGGCCAGATCGAGAAGGTCATGGCCGTGAACTTCTGGGGCGTGGTGCACACGACCAAGGCGTTCCTGCCGCACCTGAGGTCGCGCCCGCAGGCTGCCGTCGTCAACGTCTCGAGCATGGGTGCCCTGGCGCCGGTCCCGGGCCAGGCCGTCTACGGCGCGAGCAAGGCGGCCGTCATGCTCCTCACCGAGGCGCTGTACGCCGAGCTCAAGGGCACACCGGTGACGGTGTCGGTCGTCTTCCCCGGTGGGGTCTCCACCCACATCGCGGAGAACTCCGGGGCGGCCATCCCCGGTCGGAGCACGGACGCCGCGGCCTCGGCGGGCAGCCTCACCACGGCTCCCGACGCCGCTCGCCAGATCATCGACAAGGCCGTCGTCGCCGGCAGTTTCCGCGTCGTCATCGGCAAGGACGCGCGCATGCTCGACTCGATGTCGCGGCTGTCCCCGCGCCGGGCCACCGACTTCATCGCCAAGAAGATGGCCGGGCTGCTCAGCTGATCTGCGTGGCCCCTGCACGCTGGCCGAGCCAGCGGCGCAGGGCGGCGTCGACACCCCAGTAGATCGCCATGACGAGCAGGCCGAACGCCAGGATGCCGGCCAACGTGCCGGCGACCGGGCCCACCCCGTACTCGGCGACGTTGACGAACCCGTACGGGTAGGTGCTGGTGATGCTGCCGCGCACCATGACCCACACGATCCACGCGATGGGGATGACCATCGCGGCCAGGACGGTGCGACCGGTGATCCAACCGCGCGGTCCGAACACGAGCCACACGAGCACCGTCACGATCGGGGTCACCTGGTGCAGGATCGGGTCGGTCAGCAGAGACCAACCCACCACCTCCGTGACCGGGGCCAGGAGCACCGCGTAGACGATCGCCGTGATGGTGATCATCAGGATGCTGTCGAGGCGCAGGACCCGCAGCAGGGGCGTCGCCCGAAGCGGTTGCCGAGCCAGCAGCGTCATCGTCACGGCGACGACGACGTTGGACCAGATCGTGAAGTAGCTGGCCGTGTCCGCCAGTCGCGGCAGCGCGCCGGCGACCCCGGCGGGATGACCGCCGTACAGGCCCGGCTCGACCGTGACTTCGGTGTACGCACCGAGCCCGGAGAGGATGACGGTGAGCACGACGCCGAGCCAGGCGATGGCGGCATTCGCGGCGAATGCCGTGCGCGCCGCTCTCGAGATCGGCCTCGGCGAGTCCTGCGGCGGCGGCCCGGACGGGGAGTGGGCCGAGGAGGTCGTCGTCATGGTGAGCCAGCCTACGAGGGCCGAGGTCGGGCCGGAGCGTGATGGGGAGGCCGAACGGCATCCAACGGTGTGTCGACGGGTGGGAGCACCTGGGCGGCCGTCCTCAGGCAGCGCTGGCGTCGAGCTCCTCGGCGACCGGCACCGTGCCGTTGTTGAACTCCACGACGGTACCGGCCAGGTCCGGCCGCTCGAGGGCCTGCGCGATGACGAGCGCCACGTCGGCGCGCGACACCGACCCCGGTTCGGCACCCGTTCGTGAGGTCTCGATGCGCCCCGTCGGTGCGTCGTGCGTGAGGCGGCTGGGACGCAGGATCGTCCAGTCCAGGCCCGACCCCTCGAGGTGGGCGTCGGCGGCCGACTTGGCGTCGGCATAGGCGAAGAAGGCGTTGTCCTCGGGGACCGCGTGATCGGGGCCGGCCCCGAAGTAGGACACCATCACGTACCGCTTCACCCACGAGCGGCCAGCGGCCTCCATCGACCTGATCGCGGCGTCCCGGTCGACCGCGTAGGTGCGCTCGGGGTCGCCGCCGCCTGCGCCGGCAGACCAGACGACGGCATCGTGTCCGTGGACGAGACGGGCCAGGGCCTCGACGTCCATCGACTCGACGTCAGCGACGACAGGGGTGGCGCCGTCCGCGCGCAGGTCCTCGACGTGAGCGGGGTCGCGGATGACCCCGGTGACCTCGTGGGATCCGGCGACGAGCAGGGGGGTGAGGAGTCTGGCCACGTTGCCGTGGCCGCCGATGACGATGACGCGCATTGGGGGTCCAACCTCGTCGGATGCCGTGCTGTTCCCTCCGGCGGTCGCCCTCGGCTTCGTGGTGCGGTCGCCCTCGAAGCGCCGAGCCCAGTGCGTCAGCCCGCTGCGTCGGCCGGGGGCTCGTGGTGGCTGGTCTTGGACAGGACGTAGTCCGCGAGTCGCGCGTCCGCGTCATCCCCGAAGAGGATGCCGGCCACCTCGGTGAGCCCGGGGGAGCCGAGGATGTCGCGGTCGCGCACGACGAGGTCGATCTTGCTCCGGCGGCGCATGAAGTCGTCGAGGGTCACGACCATCTCGTGCTCGGCGGCCGTGTGGAGCTCGGCGCGCAGGTAGTCGGCGGAGCCCATGACGTCCTCACCCATCGTCGGGTCGGCGCGGATCATCTCGAGCAGGTCGAAGGCGCGGCGGCCGTAGCGTCGCCAGAGCCGATCGGTGAGCGGCTCGGTGTCGGGCTTGGTGCGCAGCGAGTCCAGGCGCATGAGGCGTGCCTGCCGGTAGAACTCCTTGCGGGTCGCGGCGGCCGGTTCGCCGTACCAGTTGCGCAGGTCCTTCTCGAGGGGGATGCCGAGTCTCTCGACGTGCTCGGCGACCTCCTCACCGACGTTGAGGCAGTCGGTGAGCTTGCCGCCGAAGATGGTCACGACGCCGCGGGCGTCGTCGCGCTCGATCTCGTGCTTGCGCGACAGCGAC
Source organism: Ornithinibacter sp. (assembly GCF_035443565.1). NCBI lineage: Bacteria > Bacillati > Actinomycetota > Actinomycetes > Micrococcales > Intrasporangiaceae > Ornithinibacter > Ornithinibacter sp. The sequence goes on from NZ_DAORSO010000089.1 coordinate 8,200, forward strand.
GTCCAGTCGACGTTGGTCTGGTCGCTGCCGCCGCGACGAACCACGAGCGGGCGCACGCCAGAGCGCTCGGCGATGATGTCGTCGTGGGTGAGCGGCGCGGGTAGGTCGAGGCGTGCGTTGATCTGGGCGAGGAGGAAGTCGCGGTCCTCGTCGGTGACGTGGGTGTGGGGGTCGTCGACGCGGGTGTCGGTCGTGCCGATCACGGAACGCCGGCCCATGGGGATGACGTAGAAGAGCCGCTGGGTGTCGTCGAAGAACGCGAGCACCCGGTTGTGCCTCGTGGTCGTGAGGCGCGGGACGATGAGGTGGATGCCCTTGGAGTACACGATGCGGTGATCAGTCGTGAGCCCCCATGAGGTGTTGAGCTCGTCGACGAACGGGCCGGCCGCGTTGACGACGACCCGGGCCGTCGTCGTGAACTCCTCGCCCGAGTCGGTGTCGCGCAACTGGCACACCCAGCGGTCGCCCTCGCGCCGGGCGCTCACGAGCTCGACGTAGTTGGCGACGGCCGCCCCCGCCTCGATGGCCGAGCGGACGAAGGAGAAGACGAACCGGGAGTCGTTGTCGACCAGGTAGCAGTCCTGGTACTGCACGGCGCCGCGGGCGCTGGTGGTGTCGATGACCGGCTCGACGGCCTCGAGCTTCTCGGCGTTGTAGAGCCGCGGCGGCTTCGTGCCGAACTGGCCGATGCCCCAGTAGGCCGTTGCGCCCAGGGCGGCGAACCACGGCTTGAAGGGGGCCGTGTTGTCCAGCGTCGCCAGGAAGGAGATCTCCTTGACGTTGTCCGGGTAGGCCTTCATCAGCCGGTTGCGCGACTTGCACAACCCGAACACCAGCGGCAGCTCGTAGTTCTCGAGGTACTTGAAGCCACCCCACACGAGGTTGCTCGACTCCTGGCTGGTGAACCCGCCGAAGTCGGCCCGGTCGATCAGGGCCACCGAGGCGCCGCGACCGGCCAGAGCCGCTGCGGTCACCGCCCCGTTGATGCCGGCACCGACGACGAGGACGTCGACGTGGCCGTTCTTCATCCTGCTGATGGCGGTGCGGCGCAGTGACATGCCCCAAGCGTCCCAGATCCGCGCGTGGCGCGGGCGAAGGGGGGCCAGACGCGCGACTGGCTGCGCGTCTGGCCCCCCTTCGGGGCGGACGGCGTGTGGTGTCAGAACGAGTAGTGGACGCCCGTCAGCTCTTCGCTGCGTTCCCAGAGCAGGGCCGCCAGGGCGGGGTCCTGCGCCCACTGGCTCTGCTTGGCCGTGCCGACCGCGCCACGCGTCTCGCCGATGCCGGTCGGGCCCGAGTACGAGGCCGGTTCGGCAACGGTCGCGGCATACAGGATCGCCTCGGCCCCCCGCTCCGGCGAGGGGAACGCGAGCTTGACGGCCCAGCTGCCGACGGTGCCGATGACGGGGATCGAGCCCATCCCGTCGCGGCTGCCGAACAGGTTCGTGCCGGAGACGCCCGGGTGCGCGGCCGTCGACGTCAGGGACGAACCGGATGCCGTCGCCCGCCGCTGCAGCTCGAGGGCGAACAGCAGGTTGGCCAGCTTCGAGCGGCCGTAGGACGTCTGCGGGTCATAGCCGGATGCCGGGTTGCCCTCGGCGACCGCGCCGTCGCCGCGGTGGTGGGCGATCGAGGCCACCGTCGTCACCCGCGGTGCCTCGGCCTCGAGCAGGTGCGGCAGCAGCAGCCCGGTGAGGGCGAAGTGGCCGAGGTGGTTCGTGCCGAACTGCAGCTCGAACCCGTCGACGGTGGTGCGGTGCTTCGGCGGGGCCATCACCCCGGCGTTGTTGACGAGCAGGTCGAGCGGCCCGTCGAGGCCAGCGGCGAACTCCCGCACCGATTCCTGCGACGCCAGGTCGAGGCGCTCGACGCTGACCCTGCCAGCGGCGCCGGTGGCCCGGATCCGCTCGGCGGCTGCGTCACCGGCATCCGTGTTGCGCACGGCGAGCACGACGTCGGCGCCGTGCCGGGCGAGCTCACGCGCCTCGACCAGGCCGATGCCGGAGTTCGCGCCGGTCACGACGGCGCGACGGCCGGTGAGGTCGGGCATCTGGTCAGGGGTCCAACGCATGGGGTGTCCTCGGT
>NZ_DAORSO010000090.1:0-10101 GCF_035443565.1 Ornithinibacter sp.
TCGGTAGACTGATCGGGACGACTGGCGAGGGTGGGGCACCACCGGGAAGTCACACGTCGGGACGCATCGCCCGCCTGGGTGCCCCGCAGCGTGACCGACCCGACCCCGCAAGGAGCCCACCATGGCTGTCGAAGTGTCCACCCCCGGCCCCACGCAGGACGTCCGGCCGGTGCGCCGCGCCCTGATCTCGGTGTTCGACAAGGCAGGGCTGGACGACCTCGTCCGCGGCCTCCACGAGGCCGGGGTCGCCCTGGTCTCCACCGGTGGGTCGGCCGCCCTCATCGAGTCGCTCGGCCTGCCCGTCACCAAGGTCGAGGAGCTCACCGGTTTCCCCGAGTGCCTCGAGGGCCGGGTCAAGACGCTGCACCCGCTCGTGCACGCCGGCATCCTCGCCGACACCCGCAAGCCCGACCACGTCGCCCAGCTCGCCGAGCTCGGTGTCGAGGCCTTCGACCTCGTCGTCGTCAACCTCTACCCGTTCGCCGACACGGTGGCGTCGGGGGCCGCGGCTGACCAGATCGTCGAGAACATCGACATCGGCGGCCCCTCGATGGTGCGCGCCGCGGCCAAGAACCACCCCAGCGTCGCCGTGGTCACCGACCCGTCGACCTACGGTGACGTGCTGGATGCCGTGCGCGGCGGCGGGTTCACGTTCGCCCAGCGTCAGCGCCTCGCGGCCCAGGCGTTCGTGCACACCGCGACCTACGACGTGGCAGTCGCGTCGTGGATGGGCAATGCCTACACCGACACCTCGGAGGGAACCGGCTTCCCGGCCTGGGCCGGCGCGACGTGGGACAAGGCGGCGGTGCTGCGCTACGGCGAGAACCCGCACCAGCGGGCGGCCCTCTACACCAACGGTTTCCAGCCCCAGCCCGGCCTCGCGCAGGCGACCCAGCTGCACGGCAAGGAGATGTCGTACAACAACTACATCGACGCCGACGCCGCGGTCCGAGCCGCCTACGACCATGGCGACCAGCCCACGGTGGCCGTGATCAAGCACGCCAACCCCTGCGGCATCGCTGTCGGCACCGACATCGCCGATGCCCACCGCAAGGCCCACGAGTGTGACCCGGTCTCGGCGTTCGGCGGCATCATCGCCACCAACCGCCCCGTGACCGTCGAGATGGCCCGCACCGTCGCCGACATCTTCACCGAGGTCGTCGTCGCCCCCGGGTTCGACGACGATGCCCTCGAGGTGCTCACGGCGAAGAAGAACGTCCGCCTCCTGCGGTGCGCGGCCCCCGGCCGCGGTGGCGTCGAGACGCGCCCCATCAGCGGTGGGCTGCTCATGCAGCAGCGCGACGGCGTCGACGCCGTGGTCCGCGGCGACGACGACACGGTCAGCGGCGGCGACGACGTCGTGAACTGGCGCCTGGTCTCCGGCGACCCGGCCGACGACGCGACCCTGGCAGACCTCCAGTTCGCCTGGCGGGCGGTGCGCGCGGTGAAGTCCAACGCCATCCTGCTCGCCCGCGGCGGTGGCTCGGTCGGCATCGGCATGGGCCAGGTCAACCGGGTCGACTCCTGCCACCTCGCCGTCTCCCGCGCCGGTGAGGACCGCGCGCGAGGTGCCGTCGCGGCATCCGACGCGTTCTTCCCGTTCGCCGACGGGCTCCAGGTGCTGCTCGACGCCGGCGTGCGCGCCGTCGTCGCCCCCGGTGGGTCGATGCGCGACGCAGAGGTGATCGAGGCTGCTCAGGCCGCCGGCGTGACCATGTACTTCACCGGGACGCGGCACTTCGCCCACTGAGGCACTGGGCGTCCCTGCGGCGACCTATCGGTCGATCGGGGGGACGGGCGCGGCGCATCGGGGTCAGCGGGTGGCGGCGTGCCGGGGGGTGGTGTCCGGCACGCGCCGCGGGCGCAGCCGGTGCACGAGCCACTCGAGCGGACCGGTGCCCCACCAGCGGTCCAGGGCCCAGCAGGCACCGACCACGACGACGAGGCTCGAGCCGAGGATCCACCACGCGTCGTCCGGGGCGCCGTCACGCAGGACCGACAGCAGCGCGAGCCAGAGGATCTGCACGGTGTAGGCCGTCAGGGCCAGCCGTCCAGTCGCCAGCACCGGCTCGAGCACCCGGCGCAGCGAGAACCGTTCCGCAAGGGCGAGCATGATGAACGACGCCACCACGCTGCCCGTCGCCAGGAGGGTGGCCCCGATGACCTCGGCGGTGGTGCCGCTGTACGCGGCCGAGCCGGATGCCGTCCCCGCGCCGAGACGGTAGGCCGCCAGGCTCGTTGCGAAGAGCGCCCCCGCCACGACCCAGGCCTGCGGCAGGTGCGTCACCTGGTGCAGGACCGCCGCCAGGGCCAGCCCTCCGAGTGCCATGGGCAGCAGGGTGGCCAGCCGGTAGGCGTCACCCGTGGCCACCCACCCCATGAGGTCGTCCAGCCACCCCGGCCACGTCGCGATGTTCTCGTTCGCGGCGAGTCGGGCCCGGTCGACGACCACCGGTGCCACGACGGCGAGGCCAACCGCGAGACCCACGGTGAGCACCGGCATCCGGCGCAGCAGCAGGGCCAGCGGTGCCAGCACGATGACGAGCACGCCGAGGTGGGGCAACACGATGATGACCTGGTCGTACAGCCGCTGCAGCAGGATGCCGAGCAGGATGAGGATGAGGCCGCGCTGGAGGTTGTCGCCGAGGAACCGGTCGGGGTGGGGGGAGCGGTCGCGCAGGTGGATGCCCATCGACGTGCCGATGATGACGGCGAAGAGCGGCGCCGTGAGGTACTCCGTGATGGTGGCAGGGCCGCCGACCGGGCTGAGGTGCGCGACGAGCATCGACACGACGGCCAGGCCGCGAGCGGCATCCAGCCCGTCGAGGCGGGTGCGGCGCCCGTGGTGGCCGGCCGCCGGGATGGTCACGGAGACGCGCATGGGCGAAGTCTGCCGGTCGAGAGGAGGCAACACGCCGTCTGCACCATGATGCAGACGGCGTGTTGCCTCCTCTCGACGAGGTGGGTCAGGTCGTCGGGGGGCGGTACCCCGTCGGCTCACCCGAGCCCAGGTCGACGATCGCCGCGACCGGGCCGCCACCCTCAGGGCCCTGGTGCGCGGCCGACACCGACACGAACACCGCCGGGTCACCCGTCACCGAGGCGGTGACGCCACCGACGCACGACTTGATCTGGCGGTGCCAGTGCACGTCGGAGTCGTCGAGCATCGCGTTGCGGCGACCGGCGACCTGGCCGTCGAGGCTGGCCTCGCACTTGAGGAAGACGTTGACCAGGCGGCCCTCGAGGTCGCTGCGGTGCGGGCGCTCGGGGAGGTCGAGGCCGGCATCCTTGATCGCCGCCCAGATGCCGTCCTGGTCGAGGGCGTCGTTCATCACCGAGTGGCCGATGCGGTAGCGACCGCCGACACCGCGCGCGTTGCCGACGACGACGACCTGCGCCTGGTCGAGCTCGACGCCCGAGGAGCACGAGGCGACCGAGGAGAACAGCTCGCGGTTGTGCATGACGTCGGCATCGGTCGGCATCTCGATCTCGCCGAGGGCGACGGCGATGCCGAGCGCGGTGCAGCCGTTGGACAGGTCCATCGACTCGTGGGTGTGCTCGGTCCAGACCTGCTTGCCGCGGGCCTTCGCGTCACGGATGGTGTGGATGGTCAGCAGCGGGGTCTTGGTCTGCACGTAGTGCACGTCGGCCGGGTCGGTGATGCCGGCGCGCTCCATGGCGACCTTCACGGCATCCGCGACCTTGGAGACCATCGAGGTGTACCCGATCTCCTCGGGCAGCAGGTGCTCGGACATCGCGAACCCGACGGTCAGGCGCGGCTCGTCGGTCTGCTCGGCCTTGTCGGCGGGCACGGTCGCGAAGATGGTCGCGTGGGGGCTGATCACGCCGTCGGTGCCGCCCGACCACACGATCGGGATCTCCTTGACGGCGGCCGGGTCGGCACCCTTCTCGACGAGGATCTCGCGGAAGGCGCGGTCGGCGATGATGCGGGTGTAGTCGTTGACCCCGCCGTTGCCCTCGGTCTTGCCGATGACCGCGATGACGCGGCTGGCCTCGAACACGCCCTCGTCGATGAGCTTGCCCAGCTCGGAGGCGTCGGACACGGTGTGCAGCGGGACCTTGCGGACCTCGATGGCGTCAGGCACGGTGCGGGTTCCTTTCGTGGATGCCGGGGGGCGGCTCGGTGGGTCTGGTGCGGTTGGTGGTCAGTCGGGGTCGACGACGGTGCCGAAGCTGCCCTCGACGGCGTCGGTGATGTGGGTGAGGGACGTGATGACGCTGCGCGGCCCGCCGCCGGCGACGAAGCGGATGGCGGCGTCCACCTTGGGGCCCATCGACCCCGACGCGAACTGGCCGTCGGCGGCGTGGGCCCGAAGCTGCGAGACCGTGACGCGGCCGAGGTCGCGCTGGGTGGGCGTGCCCCAGTCGACGGCGGCGTGGTCGACGTCGGTGGCGATGACGAGGACGTCGGCGCCGATGGTGCGGGCGAGCAGGGCCGCGGTGAGGTCCTTGTCGATGACGGCCTCGACGCCGCGCAGCCGACCGGCGGCGTCGCGCACGACGGGGATGCCGCCGCCGCCAGCCGCGACGACGACGTGGCCGGCCTCGAGCAGGGTGAGCAGGGCCGGGACGTCGAGCACCTCGAGGGGTTCGGGGGAGGCGACGACGCGGCGCCAGCCTTTCTCGCCGCGGTCCTGCCAGACCTGGCCGTGGTCGATCATCGGCTGGGCCTGCGCGTGGCTGAGGTAGCGACCGATGGGCTTCGTGGGGTGGGTGAACCCGGGGTCGTCACGGTCGACGAGGGTGCGGGTGACGATGGCTGCGACCGGGCGGCGAGTGCCAGTGGCGGCCAGGGCGTCGTCGAGGGCGTCGAGGATCGTGAAGCCGAGGGTGCCCTGGGTCTGGGCGCCGCACCAGTCGAGCGGCACCGGCGGGACGACGTGCGCGGCGAGCTCGTTCTTGACCAGCAGGTTGCCCACCTGGGGGCCGTTGCCGTGGGTGATGACGAGCTCGTGACCGGCGGCGACGAGACGGGCTGCCGCGGTCATCGCGACCTCCACCGCAGCGATCTGGGCTGCCGGGGTCGCGCTGCCGTCGGGCGCGGTCATGGCGTTGCCGCCCAGCGCGAGAACTACCCGCATGGCACGCCCTCCTTGGCTGGCTCTGCTCGTGGTTCCGGGGGGTCCCGGGGTCTCGACACTAGAAGCCGCCGCAGAGGCAGGCGTTGTCAGGACCTGCCCAATGGGGCTCCATCGGTTGGCAAGTTGTTGCGCCCCCTCTCGGCGATGAGTGCGGAAGTGGCTGCCCCGGCAACCACTTCCGCACTCACGGCGATGGATGAGGGATGCTGTGCGGCATGACTGCTCGCCGTGCTGCTGACCGCACCTGGCTCGTCGCGCTCGCGGCCTCGCTCTGGGGTCTGTCGGCCCTGTGGCGGGGCCCGCTCGCCAAGGAGTACCCGGCCCTGGCCATCGTCTTCTGGGAGCACCTCGTCCTCGTCGTGCTCGTCAGCCCGTGGATCGTGCCGGCCGTGCGCCGGGTCCTCGCCGCCAGCACGCGCACCAAGGTGAGCGTGCTCGTCATCGGCGCGGGCTCCTCGGCCCTCGCCACGACGTTGTTCACCGCGGCGTTCCGGCTCGGCGACCCCATCACGCCGCAGGTGCTGCAGAAGCTCCAGCCGCTCATCGCCATCGCCCTCGCAGCGCTGGTGCTGGGGGAGCGGCTGCGCCGCAGCTACGCCGTCTTCGCCCTGCCGGCCATCCTCGGTGCGTGGCTGCTGGCCTTCGCCGACCCGATGGGCGTCAGCGTGTCCAGTGCCCAGGCTGCCGCCCTGGCCGTCGGCGCCGCCGCCCTCTGGGCCGCCGGCACCGTGCTCGGCCGGGCCGCCAGTGCCGAGCTGCGCTTCTCCGACCTCACCGCGCTGCGCTTCACCGTCGGCCTGGTGACCCTGCTCGCCATCAGCGGTGTCACGTCGACCCCGCTCGCCATCGGGGTCGACGCGGCGCCGCGGATCCTCCTGCTCGCCCTGTTCCCCGGTCTGCTGGCGCTGGTTCTCTACTACCGCGCGCTCGGACACACCCCCGCCTCGCGGGCGACCCTGGCCGAACTCGCCTTCCCGCTCACTGCGGCCGTCGTCGGCATCGTGGCCTTCGACGCGAGCCTCACCGGGTCGCAGTGGGTCGGCTTCGCGCTCGTCCTGGCCTCCGTCGTCGGCCTCGCACTGCACGAGCAGCGCAGCAGCCGCCCGTCCGTCGCGGTGCCCGACGACGCCCGGGAGGCGCTCACCGCCGCCCGCTGACCGGCATCCGGATGCGCGGCTACAGGGCGCGCCAGCGGGCGTGGCGGGCCTGGAGCCGGGTCTCCGGTGGGAGGGCGACGAGGTCGCCGAGCTCGTGCCGGATCGCCTGCGCCATCCGGCGGCAGTAGGCCTCGGGCTCCTGGGCGGCGTCCGGGTGCTCGGCGACGATGCGGTCGACGATGCCGGCCTCGAGCAGGTCGAGTGAGCGCACCCGTTGCTGCGTCGCGAGCTCCGGGGCGCGATCGGGCGTGCGGTGCAGGATCGCCGAGGCGCCCTCGGGTGGCAGCGGCGAGAGCCACGAGTGCTGGGCGCACACGACGCGGTCGGCGGGCATGAGCGCCAGCGCCCCACCGCCGGTGCCCTGCCCGAGCAGCACGCACACCGTCGGCACCGGGAGCACGACGAGCTCGGCCAGGCAGCGGGCGATCTCACCGGCCATGCCACCCTCCTCGGCCTCCTTCGACAGCGCCGCACCGGCGGTGTCGATGACGCTGACGAGCGGCAGCCCGAGCTCGGTCGCGAGCTTCATGCCGCGCCGGGCCACCCGCAGACCCGAGGGGCCGAGCGGCGCCTCCGCCCGCTCGGCGCGGCGGTCCTGCCCGAGGACGACACACGGCATCCCCCCGAAGCGCGCCAGCGCGAGGAAGAGGCTGCGGTCCCACTCACCGGCGCCCGTGCCGAACAGCGGCAGCACGTCGGTCGCGCCGAGCTTGAGCAGGGCGCGCACCCCCGGGCGCTCGGGGTCACGCGAGCGGGTGACCGACTCCCACGCGGGCAGGTCGGGCAGCGGCTCGCGCGGCACCGCGGGCACGGGCTCGGTGTCGTGCGGTGCGAGCACGAGGTCGAGGAACCGACCCGCGATCGGAGGGAGCGCCTCGACGGGCAGCACGGCGTCGAGCAGCCCGTGCTCGTACAGGTTCTCGGCGGTCTGCACGTCGGCCGGGAACGGCTCACCGTAGAGGGCCTCGTAGACCCGGGCGCCGAGGAAGCCGATCGTCGCGCCCGGCTCGGCGACCGTGACGTGGCCGAGTGACCCCCACGAGGCGAGCACCCCGCCGGTCGTGGGGTGGCGCAGGTAGGTGATGTACGGCAGCTGCGCCGCCTTGAACGCGGCCACCGCGCCCGAGATCTTCACCATCGTCACGAACGCCGGGGTGCCCTCCTGCATGCGTGTCCCGCCGGATGCCGGGGCGGCGAACAGCGGGACCCGCTCGCGGGTGGCCCGCTCGAACGCGAGCGTCACCCGCTCGGCCGCCGCGCGCCCGATCGAGCCGGCGAGGAAGGTGAACTCACCGACGATCACGGCGACCCGGTGCCCGTGGATGCGCCCTTCACCGGTGATGATCGACTCGTCCGTGCCGGCCCGCTCAGCGGCTGCTGCGAGCTCGGCGGCGTAGGTGCTTCCGGGTGGGGCAACCTCGAGCGGGGCCTGGTCCCACGAGACGAACGAGCCCTCGTCGAGCACCTCGGCCAGCAGCTCGTGGGCGCCGGGGCGGCGCGGGCGCTCGCTCACTGCGCGTCCTTCTCGTCCAACCAGGCGCGCACGCGCTCGTTGTGCTCACCGAGCCGTGGCGGGTGCAGGTGTTCGCTGCGCCCGCCCGCGAAGGTGTTGTCGTCGAACCGGATCGGCGGCCCGGGGATCTCGATCTGCCCGAGCACCGGGTGCTCGACGTCGATGACGAGGCCTTGGCTGCGGGTCTGGTCCCAGTCGTAGACGCGGTCGAGGGTCCGCACCTCGCCCGCGGGGATGCCGAGCTCGGCCAGGCGCTCCATGAGGGTCGCGTGGGGAAGGTCGGCGAACGCCGCGTTGAGGGTCTCGATGACGAGCTCGCGGTTGCCGACGCGCTCGCGGTTGGTGGCGAAGCCGGGGGCGAACGGGTCGAGGCCGAAACCCTCGGCGAGCTTGACCCACAGGCCCTCGCTGCCGCAGGCGAGCTGGATCATGCCGTCGGCGCAGGTGAACAGGCCGTACGGGCAGATCGACGGGTGGTGGTTTCCCCCGGCCGCCCCGACCTCACCGGCCACCGTGTAGCGGGTGCCCTGGAAGGCGTGCACCCCGACGATCGAGGCGAGCAGCGAGGTGCGCACGACCCTGCCCTTGCCGGTGCGGTTGCGCTCGTGCAGGGCCGAGACCACCCCGTAGGCGCCGTACATGCCGGCGAGCAGGTCGCCGATCGGCACCCCGACGCGCTGCGGGTGCTCGGGGTCGGCGCCCGTGAGGGACATCAGCCCGCCCTCGCCCTGCGCGATCTGGTCGTAGCCGGCGCGGCCACCCTGCGGGCCGTCGTGCCCGAAACCGCTGATCGAGAGCAGCACAAGGCCGGGGTTGAGCTCGTGGAGGCGCTCGACGCTGAAGCCGAGCCGGTCGAGCACCCCGGGACGGAAGTTCTCGAGCAGCACGTCGGCGTGGGTCACCAGGCGGGCGAGCGTCTCGCGGCCGTCGTCGGTCTTCAGGTCGAGGGTCACCGACTCCTTGTTGCGGTTGCACGACAGGAAGTACGTCGACACCGGCTCGTCGTCGGGCCCGACGAAGGGTGGCCCCCAGCCGCGGGACTCGTCCCCGCCACCGGGGTTCTCGACCTTGATGACCCGAGCCCCCATGTCGCCGAGCATCATCGCGCAGTGTGGCCCGGCCAGTGCTCGGGTGAGGTCGATGACGACGACGTCGTCGAGGGGTCCGGCCACGGTGGCTCCTGGCGTCGCTGGAAGGAGAGGGGGATGCCGTCAACCTAGCCACGCGGCATCCGGCGTCGTTCGGCAGGGCGGGCCGTCATTGGCCGTGAATGGCTGTCAGGTTGTGCCAGCGGGATCGTCCGTGACGTGGCGGGTCATGAACTCCCAGGCCACGGCGTGCGCGATGGCGACGAGCAGGATGAGCATCGTCGCCTCGGCCTGGAGCGGGGTCAGGCCCACCGTGCGGGCGAGCTCGGGTGCGACGCCGACGACCGCGATCACCGCGTAGAGCACGGCGCTGGCCCACCACAGCCGGGCGAAGATCCCGGCATCCGGGTCATTGCGCCCGGCCCGCAGCAGCCGCACGGTCCCGAGGGCACCGACGGCAGCGATGACGACGAAGCTCGCTCGCCAGAACAGCGGGACCTCGGTGCCGCCGACCTGGGCGAACAACCCCATCAGGGCGGGCAGCAGGAACGACAGGTAGACGGCTCCGACGCGGCGGCGGGTGGCCGGGTCACGCAGCCAGGGGCGGTTGCGCTCGACGACGGTCCACCAGAGGCCGACGAGGGTGAAGCACGTCGCGGAGAACAGCGCGTAGAAGGTGCTGACGTCCACGGAGGCCTCCTCGTCGGGGTCTGCCCGTCAGTCTGCCGGTCAGTAGGCCGTGCGGTCGAGCCTGGCCCGCCAGGCGTCGAACGGCTCCTCAGATCGTGCCGTCGGGTGGTGATCGCGCCGCAGCGGCCACGCCCCCGAGTCGGGCGCGGCATCGAACAGGGCGTGGAAGGCGGCGTCGTCGAACCCTGCGGCGGCCGCGGCGTGCCGGTCCGCGGCAAAGACCACCGCATCGAGGCGAGCCCACAACGACGAGGCGAGGCAGAGCGGGCACGGCTCGCACGAGGCGTAGATCGTGGCGCCCACGAGGGCGAAGTCGCCGACCTGCCGACAGGCGTTCCTGATGGCCACGACCTCGGCGTGGGCAGTGGGGTCGAGGTCCGCGGTGACCCGGTTGGCGCCCTCGCCGATGACCACCCCGTCGCGCACGACCACGGCGCCGAAGGGCCCGCCGTCGAGGCCGACGTTCTCCACGGCCAGGTCAACGGCGCGGTCCAACCAGATCTGACCATCGCTCATGCCGGGATCGTCTCATCCGCGCCCTCGGGACAGGC
>NZ_DAORSO010000091.1:0-4726 GCF_035443565.1 Ornithinibacter sp.
CTGTCGGCCTACTTCATCCTCGCGGCGAACTCGTTCATGCAGAACCCCGTCGGCTACAGGTTCAACCCCGAGACGGGCCGCGCCGAGATGGCCGACTTCATGGCCGTGCTCACCAACAAGGTGCAGCTCGTGACCTTCCCGCACGTCATCTTCTCGGCGTACATGGTCGGCGGCGCCGTCGTCATGGGCGTCGGCCTGTGGCTGATGCGCAAGCACGCCAGCACCGGTGACGAGCCGATGTACCGCAAGGCCACCCGCTTCGGCGCCGTCTTCGCCCTGGTCGCGTCGCTGGGCGTCATCGTCACCGGTGACATCCAGGGCAAGATCATGACCGAGGTCCAGCCCATGAAGATGGCCGCGGCCGAGGGCCTGTACGAGACGACGTCGAACGCCCCGTTCTCGGTGCTGTCGATCGGCTCGCTCGACGGCAGCGAGGCCACCCGGATCATCGAGATCCCGGGCCTGCTCTCCTTCCTCGCGACCGGCACCTGGGACGGCGAGGTCGAGGGCATCAACGAGCTGCGCGTCAGCGAGCGCGCGATGGCCGAGAAGGTCGCCGAGCAGTACGGCCCCGAGGTCGCCGCGCTCGTGCTCGTCGACGACTACACCCCGATGATCCCGCTCGCCTACTGGTCGTTCCGCTTCATGATGGGCCTGGGCTTCGCCACGATGGCCGCAGCCGCCGCGACCCTGTGGGCGATGCGCAAGAACCGGGTCCCCCAGGGCTCGGTCTGGACGTGGGTCGCGATCCTCACACCGCTCGCACCCGTCTTCGCCAACAGCTGGGGCTGGATCTTCACCGAGGCCGGCCGTCAGCCGTGGATCGTCTACGGGCTGATGACCACCTCGACCGGGGTCTCCCCCTCGGTCAGCGCCACCGAGGTCTGGATCTCGATGATCGCCTACACCCTCGTGTACGCCGTGCTGGCCGTCATCGAGATCAAGCTCTTCCTCACCTACGTCCGCCGCGGCGCCGACCCCTTCGAGGACCCGGCCGACCACGCGGATGCGGACGAGGACGCCCCGCTCCAGTTCGCCTACTGATCGACAAGAGGACTCGACCATGGACTACGCACTCATCTGGTTCGGACTCATCGGTCTGCTGTGGGCCGGCTACCTCGTGCTCGAGGGCTTCGACTTCGGTGTCGGCGCCCTGCTGCCGGTGCTCGGCAAGGGCACCAGCGACGCAGACTCCGAGAAGCGCCGCCGCGTCATGCTCAACACCATCGGCCCCCACTGGGACGGCAACGAGGTCTGGCTGCTCACCGCGGGTGGTGCGACCTTCGCGGCCTTCCCCGAGTGGTACGCGACGATGTTCTCGGCGTTCTACCTCCCGCTGCTCATCCTGCTCGTCGCCCTCATCGTGCGGAACATGGGCTTCGAGTACCGCGGCAAGCGCGATGACGACACCTGGCGAGCCCGCTGGGACATGGCGATCATCGGCGGCTCCATCGTGGCGCCCCTGCTCGTCGGCGTCGCCCTGACCAACGTCGTGCGCGGTGTGCCGCTCGATGCCGACAGCGAGTTCGTCGGCAACCTGTTCACCCTGCTCAACCCCATGAGCCTGCTCGGCGGCCTCGTCGTGCTCGGCCTCAGCCTCACCCACGGCGCGTTCTTCCTCGCCCTGAAGACCACGGGCGACATCCGCCGCGACGCCCGGGCCCTGGGCACCACCCTCGGGCTGGTCACCGCCGGCCTCGCGGTCGTGCTGCTGCTCTGGCTGGGCCTGACCCAGGGCACGGTCTGGTCGTGGATCACCACCGCCATCGCCGCGGTGTCACTGCTCGCCGCGATCTACGCCAACGTCAAGGAGAGCGAGGGCTGGGCCTTCATCGGCACCGCCGTCACCTTCGCCAGCGCCGTCGCGACCTACTTCCTGACGCTCTACCCGAACGTCATGCCGACGACCCTGGCCGACGGCACGTCGCTCACCCTCGTTAACGCCTCGAGCAGCGAGATGACGCTGAAGATCATGACCGTGGCCGCCCTGGTCTTCACGCCGATCGTGCTGCTCTACACCGCGTGGACGTACTGGACGTTCCGCAAGCGCCTCGGCACCCACCACATGCCGGCACCGGTCTCGGTCAAGTAACCCCGCGGCATCCCATGAAGCCCTTCGACCCACGACTGCTCCGGGCGGCGCCAGCAGCGCGCCGCCCGGTGGCGGTCCTGGCCGTCGTGGGCGTGCTCCAGGGCGTCGCGACGATCGGGCTGGCGGTGGCGCTCACCGCGCTCGTCGTCGCCGTCGTCGAGGGGATGCCGTTGCGTCCGCCCGCGTCGTGGCTGGCGGGGTTGTTCGTGGCGCGGGCCGGGCTGTCCTGGGTGTCGGAGAAGGTCGCGGCCTGGGCCGGGGTGGAGGTCACCGCGCAGCTGCGCGAGGCCCTGCTCGCCCGGTGGATGGCCTCGCCGGCGGAGCGCCGCCCCGACCCCGACCGGGCCGTGACCCTGGCCGCGCAGGGTGCCGCGAGCGTCGAGCCGTACGCCGCGCGCTTCCTGCCCGCGCTCGTCGCCGGAGCGGTGGTTCCGGCGCTGGCCCTCGCGACCCTGGTGTGGGTCGACTGGATCAGCGCCCTCATCGTCGTGCTCACCCTGCCCCTGCTGCCGTTCTTCGCGGCGCTCATCGGCAAGACCACCCAGTCCGACACCGAGAAGCGCTGGGCGGCACTGTCGTCGCTGTCCGGGCACTTCCTCGACGTCGTGCGCGGCCTGCCGACGCTGGTCACCTACGGCCGGGCGCAGCGCCAGGTCGAGGTCATCGGCGAGGTCAGCCAGCAACACCGGCGCGCCACGATGGCCACCCTGAAGCTGGCGTTCGTGTCGTCGGCGGCCCTCGAGCTGCTCGCCTCGATCTCGGTGGCGATCGTCGCGGTCAGCGTCGGCATCCGCCTCACCCACGGGTCGATGACGTTGCAGGCGGGGCTGCTCGCGATCCTGCTGGCCCCCGAGGCGTACTGGCCGGTGCGCCGGGTCGGTGCCGAGTTCCACGCCGCGGCCGACGGCGCCGAGGCGATCGACGGCATCCTCGCCGAGCTCGACCCCACCACCCCCTCGCCCGAGGCATCGAGCACGGGCGACGAGCTGGGCGTGGTGCTCGACGGCATCCACTACACGTACCCGGAGAGCGCGGATGCCGTTCTCGCCGGGGTCACGCTGGATGCCGGTCCGGGCCTGACCGCCATCACCGGGCCCTCGGGGGTCGGCAAGTCCACCCTCCTCGAGCTCGCGGCCGGGCTGCGCACGCCCACGGCCGGTACCGTGCGCGCCGGTCGCGCCCACCTCGTCACGCAACGGCCGTTCCTGCCTGCCGGGACCCTGCGCGAGGCCCTCACGCTGGGCAACGACGCCGACGACCAGGCCCTGTGGGACGCCCTGCGCCTCGTCGGCCTCGAAGGATTCGTCGCCGGCCTGCCGCTCGCGCTCGCGACCCCGCTCGGCGACGACGGGTTCGGGCTGTCCGCAGGGCAGCGGGCCCGCATCGCCCTGGCCCGGGCCACCCTGTCCACCGCGCCGGTGCTGCTCGTCGACGAGCCCACCGCGCACCTCGACGACGCCGCCGCCACGCTCGTGCACGACGTGCTGTCCGACCTCGGCGAGCGGCGCACTGTCATCGCCGTGACCCACCGGCCCGAACTCGTCGCCCGGGCCGACCGGCACGTCGCCCTGACCCGCGACGGCGCGGAGGTGCTGGCATGAGCCTTCGACCGACACGCGCCACGATCATCGGCGGGCTGCTGGGAGGTGCCGCCACGGCATCCGGCATCGCCCTGACGGCGACCTCGGGCTGGCTCATCGTGCGGGCGAGCGAGCAACCGGTGATCCTCACCCTGCTGACCGCCATCGTCGGGGTGCGGGCCTTCGGCATCGCCCGGCCGCTGTTCCGGTACGTCGAGCGGCTCGTGTCGCACGATGCGGCGCTCGACGACCTCGCCCGCGAGCGCACCCGCGTCTACTCGGCGCTCGTGCCGTTGACGCCAGCCCGGCTCGGTCGACGGTCACGCTCGCGGGTGCTCGCGGGGGTGGTCGACGACCTCACCGACGTCGTCGACGCGCAGGTGCGGGTGACCGTGCCGGTGCTGTCGAGCATCGTCGCCGGGCTGGTGGCCACCCTGCTCGTGGCGTGGTTCTCCCCCGCCGTCGGACTGGTGCTGGCCGGGTTGCTCGTGGCCGTCGCCGCAACGTGCTGGCTCGCCTGGCTGCTCGAGTCCCGTTCCCGTGACGAGCTGCTCGAGGCCCGGGCCGAGGTGCTGCGGGTCAGCGACCTCGTCGCCCGGCAGGCCGGTGAGCTCCAGGCGATCGGGGCGCAGGACACGGCATCCGGCTGGCTGCGCGACGCCCACGACGCGCTGCGGGGTGCCACGCGGCAGCAGAGCCGCGGCCGCGCCCTCGTCGCGGCGACCCTGCTCGTCGCGACGGCCGCCGCGACGATCGCCGCCGCCTTCCTCGCCGACCCTGCGGCGACCGGCGCACCCGTCGCGGCGCTGCTCGTCGTCGTGCCGGTGGCCGTCGGGGACGCGTTGGCGCCCCTGGTGGACAGCATGCGGGCGCTGGCCCGGGCCCAGGGCAGCGCCGCCCGCCTCGAGGCCCTGCTCGACCAGGAGCCCGCGGTCAGCGACCCGGTCTCGGCCCCTGCCACCCCCGCTGACGTCCGGCAGGTTGGTGCCTCCAGCAGCCAAGGTGCCGGACGCAACGCGGTGACCGGGCGACACGTCTCCCTCGAGCAGGTCGC
>NZ_DAORSO010000091.1:4826-6689 GCF_035443565.1 Ornithinibacter sp.
TGCGCCTCGCGGCACCCGAGGCGAGCGACGACGGCATCCGCACCGCTCTCGGCCGTGCCGGCCTGGGCGCCTGGGTCGACGCCCTACCCGAGGGCCTGGAGACCCGGCTCGGCACCGGCGGCCGCGGTGTGTCCGGCGGCGAGCGCACCCGGCTCGGGGTCGCCCGGGCTCTTCTGGCCGACCGCCCGCTCGTGCTCCTCGACGAGCCCACCGCCCACCTGGACCACGCGACCGCCACCGCTGTGCTCGACGACGTCCTCGACGCCACCGATGACCGCGCCGTGGTGCTCGTCAGCCACCGCCCGGAGGCTGCCGAACGTTTTCACCGGGTGCTCGACCTCGGCGTAGCCTCGAAGGCTGCCTCAACCCTGAAGGAGTAGTCATGCCTCACTCGACCTCGGCACCCCGCCTCGGTGACCTCGAGCGTGTCGTCATGGAGCACCTCTGGGAGGCGGCCAGCAGTGGGGGCGCGGACTTCGAGGGCGCCACGGTGCGCCAGGTCCACGACCGCTTCGAGGGTGAGCGCGAGATCGCCTACACGACCGTGATGACCGTGCTCGACCGGCTCTCCAAGAAGTCGCTCGTCACCCGGGAGCGTGACGGCCGCGCCTGGCGCTACCTGCCTGCCGCCACGCGTGAGGCCCTGACCGCGCAGACGATGCGCCGCACCATGACCGACATGGACCTCACCGACCGGCGAGCGGCCCTGCTGCACTTCCTCGACGGGGCGACGACCGACGAGATCGCCGACCTCAAGGCGGCTCTCGCCGAGATCGAGGGGCGAGCGTCGGATGCCGCGTCGCCGCCGGCCTCTCGACGTCGCGGGCTGCGTCGCCCCTAGTTTCCGGGGCTCGGGCCCCTCGACCGGCGGCGTTCCGCCCACTCCCCGCACTTGTTGCACTGCAGCCACCCGGATCCGGGTGGCTGCAGTGCAGTAAGTCGGGTGCTGTCACCATTGTCGGCGTGATCCCGCTCGCCCTCGCGACCCTGGCCTTGCTGCTGGCCTGGGTCGCGCCTGGCCTCATGGCCCGCCAGAAGCAGTTCCGGCGCGCGCCGCGAGCATCGCTGGTGGCGTGGCAGGCCGTGACGCTCGGCGGAGTGGTGGCCGCGGTGGCGGTCCCCCTGGCCGCCCTGCCCCTGGTGATGGACCGTGACGAGCCGATGGCACGGGCCTGGGTCCTCGTCCCCGCGGTGCTGGCCAGCACGGCGATCGTCGCTCGGCTGCTCTACGCGGGGCACGACGTCGGCACCGAGCTGCGCCGGGTGCGGCAGGACCACCGGCAGCTGGTCGACATCATCGCCGGGCACGACGGTGAGCACGCGCAGCTGCGGATCCTCGAGCACCCCACACCGACGGCATACTGCATCCCGGGGCGGCACTCACGGGTGGTGTTGTCGCAGGGGGTGCTCGACTCGCTACCTCCTGCCGAGCTGTCGGCCGTGCTCGCGCACGAGCAGGCCCACCTGCGAGGCCGACACGACCTGCTGCTGGAGTTCTTCACGGTCGTGCACCACGCGGTCCCGTCCCGGCTGCGGTCGGCGGCGGCGCTGACCGAGGTCCGGCTGCTCGTCGAGGCCCTGGCCGACCGGGCCGCCGTGCGGCGCAGCGGTGAGGTGGCGACGGCCCGGGCCCTGATGGCGCTGGCGGGAAGTCGCACCCCGGCGGGCGAGACCGGGGCGACCCTGGGTGTCGGCACCACGGCGCCGGTGCGGCTGCGGCTGCTGGCCGACGGGCCGCCGCACCCGGCGCTGCCCGCGGTGGCGTACCTGTATGCCGCAGGGTCGGCGACCCTGCCGGTGGCCCTGCTCGTGGCGGCCTGGCTCTAACGCGCGTCAGGCCCAGCTGGGTGGGGGCGGCGGCGG
>NZ_DAORSO010000091.1:6789-10061 GCF_035443565.1 Ornithinibacter sp.
GGTGGGGGCGGCGGCGGAGGCGGGCTCCCGGCATCCGACGGCGGTGGCGGTGGCGGTGGCGGGGGCGCAGACCCGGCGGCCGCTGCCGCGGCACCGGGCGGAGGCGGGGGGCCTGCCTGAGCGCCCGGAGGGGGCGGAGGCGCGGCGGACAGGGTCAGCGAGCCGAGCTGGCCGGACGCCTCGAGGTCGCGCAGGGCAGCGAGAACCCGGTCACGGTCCTGCGCCGACGACGGCCGCCCTGTCGCCTCGAGGTAGGTCAGCACCCCGAGATCACGCAGGGCCCGGTCGCCACCAGCCGACGCGGCGCCTCCCCCGCCAAAACCACCGGTGCCGGGCACACCGCCGGGGGTGCTGATGCCGGCCTTCCTCATCTCGGCATCAGCCTTCGCCGCCAGGTCGTTGGCCGCGGCCTTGGCTCGCTCGAAGAAACTCATGGGGAACCTCCCTGATGTGGACCTGAATCCTGCTCTGAACACTAGGACCGCACCCGGGTTCGCGCATAGCGTGGGGGGTGATCTCGAGCGAGGGGCCGGGACACGACACGGAAGGTGGCAGCGGCGATGACGATTCACGGGTCCTTGTTCCACGAGTTCAAGGAGAAGGAGACCCAGGACCCCTTCGCGCTGCAGAACAAGAAGCTGCTGCGCATCGACATGCGCTACGGCGAGGTCTGGGCCCGCACCGGCTCGATGGTCGCCTACCAGGGGGACGTGCGCTTCGTGAACAAGGGCTCGGGCGGGTTCGGCAAGATGCTCAAGGCCGCTGCGACCGGCGAGGGCGTGAAGATGATGCAGTGTTCGGGCAGCGGCGAGCTGTTCGTCGCTGACGAGGCCTCCGAGATCCAGATCATGTACCTCGAGAACGACGCCCTGTCGGTCAACGGGGCCAACGTGCTGGCCTTCTCCAACTCCATCCAGTGGGACATCCACCGCATCCAGGCCCGCGGCGCCACGATGACCGGCGGGCTGTACAACGTGTCCCTGCGCGGCACCGGGTACGTCGCGGTGACGACCAAGGGTGACCCGATCGCCCTCGACGTCGCGTCGTCGCCGACGTTCGCCGACGCGCAGGCCGTCGTGCTGTGGACGTCCGGGGTGTCGATGGACATCCGGGTCGACACCGGGGGGCTCGGGTCGATGATCCGCGGCGGCACCGGCGAGCTGCTGCAGATGGCGTTCGGCGGGCAGGGGTACGTGCTGGTGCAGCCCAGCGAGTCGGTGCCTCAGGGCGGCCACCAGAGCGGGGGCCAGACACCCGGCGGGATGCTCGGCCAGTTCATGCAGTGACCGCCTGACCCACCACCGCAGCGTCCTGCAGGGTGGTCGTTCTGGCACCCAACCTGCCGGACGCAAGGCTGCATGCGGAACAATCGGCGCCATGACCGCACAGGTGACCGGGACCGACATCCTCGACGTGGCACGCGAGCAGGTGCTCGAGCGGGGCGTGCCGCTGACCCAGGGGCAGATCGAGCAGGTGCTGCGCACCGGCGACGACCAGTTGCAGGCCCTGCTGGCGCTCGCCCACGAGGTGCGCCTGAAGTACCAGGGACCATCGGTCGAGGTCGAGGGCATCGTGTCGCTGAAGACCGGCGGCTGCCCGGAGGACTGCCACTTCTGTTCCCAGAGTGGGCAGTTCACGAGCCCGGTGCGTTCGGTCTGGCTGAACATCCCCGAGCTCGTGCGTGCCGCCAAGGCCACCGCAGCCACGGGCGCCAGCGAGTTCTGCATCGTCGCCGCCGTGCGCGGCCCCGACGACAAGCTCATGGAGCAGATGCGCGAGGGCGTGGCCGCCATCCGCGCCGCCGTCGACATCAACGTCGCCGCGTCGCTCGGGATGCTGTCGCGCGAGCAGGTCGCCGACCTCGTCGACATGGGCGTGCACCGCTACAACCACAACCTCGAGGCCGGCCGTTCGTACTTTCCCCAGGTCGTGACGACGCACTCGTTCGAGGAGCGCTGGGACACCTGCCTCATGGTCAAGGAGTCCGGCATGGAGCTGTGCTGCGGCGGGCTCGTCGGCATGGGCGAGACCCTCGAGCAGCGGGCCGAGCTCGCCGCACAGCTCAGCGAGCTCGAGCCGCACGAGGTGCCGCTGAACTTCCTCAACCCGCGGCCGGGCACGCCCTTCGGCGACCTCGAGCCGATGGAGACCGGCGACGCCCTGCGCACCATCGCCGCGTTCCGGCTCGCCCTGCCGCGCACGATCCTGCGTTACGCCGGCGGCCGCGAGCTGACCCTGGGCGACCTCGGCACCCGCGAAGGGCTGCTCGGCGGCATCAACGCCGTCATCGTCGGCAACTACCTCACGACGCTCGGCCGCGACCCGCGCGAGGACCTCGCGCTGCTCGACGAGCTCGAGATGCCGATCAAGGCCCTCAACGACACGTTCTGATTCTCGGGTCGGGCGTGGGGTGGTCTTCGTGACGAACGGGTCGGATGCCGTGGGACCGGTGTCGCGCGCCGCTCACCCGGGTGCGTGGTGCGGTCAGTGCGGTCTCGCCATGGAGGCGCGGTCGAGCGCCGACTCTGGTGCCGCGCCGGGTGGGGACACTCCGGCGCCCGCTGACGCCCACGCCTCGTGCGACCGCCGGGCCGAACTCGAGCCCCCGCGGTTCTGCGCGCACTGTCGCCGCCGGATGAAGGTACAGGTCACGCCGGGTGCATGGACGGCGACGTGCGTGCAGCACGGCACCGTCGAGCAGCCCACCTGGTCGGCCTGACTTCAGACGAGGCTGCACGGAATACGCGTAGATAGTTGTTGGTTCAAGCACCTATGAGCCCTCACGTCCTCGTTCTCGTCGGCAGCCTGCGCGCCGGCTCCACCAACGCCCAGCTCGCCGACGCCGCCATCGCGCACCTGCCGGCCGGGGTCGACGGCACCGTCTTCGCCCGACTGGCCGATCTCCCGCACTACAGCGAGGACCTCGACCACGACGACTCCCTCCCCGAGGTCGCCCGCGACCTGCGTGAAGCCGTCGCCGACGCGGATGCCGTGCTCCTGGTCTCCCCCGAGTACAACGGCTCGCTGCCCGGAGTGCTCAAGAACGCCGTCGACTGGGTCTCCCGCCCGCGCGGTGCTGCCGCGATCGCGGGCAAGCCCGCTGCCGTCATCGGCGCCAGCGGCTCCCCCCGTGGCGCCCAGTGGGCCCGTGAGGACGGCGTCAAGGTGCTCAAGGTCGCGGGCGCCGCCCCGTTCGAGGACACCGTCGGTGTGGGCTCGGCGTTCCAGGCCTTCCACGACGGCCGCCTCCTCGACTCCGAGCTCGACGGCGC
>NZ_DAORSO010000092.1:0-9819 GCF_035443565.1 Ornithinibacter sp.
GCTTCCTGTTCCTCTCGGCGTTCTTCCACTTCGTCATCGCCTCCCCGTGGGGCTTCCCGCGCTACGTCGGCGAGCTCGAGCGAGGGCGCAACCGCTTCCGTTGGGTGGAGTACTCCCTGTCGTCGACGCTGATGATCGTCCTCATCGGGCTCGTCACCGGCATCACCGACCTCGCGGCACTGATCGGCATCGCGTTCGCCAACATCGCGATGATCCTCTTCGGGTGGCTCATGGAGGTCTCCAACAACGGCCTGATGCACGGTCGCGACCAGTCGCCGGCCCGGGGCGAGCGGGCCTGGTGGACACCGTTCTGGTTCGGCTGCGTCGCCGGCATCGGCCCGTGGCTGGCGATCGGGGCGTACCTGTGGGCCTCGATCGCTGTGCTCGACGGCCAGGGCCCCCCGGGGTTCGTCTGGGGCATCCTCATCAGCCTGTTCGTGCTGTTCAACACCTTCGCGCTCAACCAGTGGCTCCAGTACCGCCAGGTCGGGCGCTGGCGCGACTACCTGTTCGGTGAGTGGCAGTACGTCATCCTCAGCCTCGTCGCGAAGTCCGTCCTCGCGTGGCAGATCTTCGCCAACACCCTCATCCCCACCTGAGCGGTCCCACGACGGGCCCCTTCCCGGTTCACCCCAGGGGCAGGCCGAGCAGGGCGTTCTCGACGACCTCGGCCAGGGCCGGGTGGATCCAGTACTGGCCGCGGGCGACCTCGTGGGCGTGCTGGCCGAAGCTCGCCGCCTGGATGAGCGGCTGGATGAGCGTGGAGGAGTGCGGACCGACCGCGTGGGCAGAGAGGATGCGGCCTTCGGGGCTGGCGTGGATGGTGAGGAGGCCGGTGGTGTCCTCGAGCGCCCACCCGTAGGCGGTGTCGCCGAACGCCTCCGTCGCGCTGACATACGTCGTGCCAGCGGCATCGAGGTCGGCCGAGGTCGGGCCGAACGCCGCGACCTGCGGGTGGCCGAACACCGCGTGCGGTACCGGCCGGTCATCCGTGCGCTGAACTGGTCCCGCACGTCGTCCGAGGTCGACTGCGAGGTTGTGCGCGACGATCCGCGCCTCGTGGTTGGCGACGTGCTTGAGCTGGTGAGGTGAGCAGACGTCGCCGAGCGCCCACACGGCATCCGCGGTGGTGCGCAGCTGTGCGTCGACGACGAGGCGACCGTCGGCGTGCACCTCCAACCCACCAGCCGCCGGGTCGAGACCGTCGGTGCTGGGGCGGCGACCGACGGCGAGCAGGACGACCTCGGCCTCGACGTGGGCGGGGCCGGACGCGGTGTCGAGGTCGATGCGCCAGACGCCGTCGGTGCGGTGCGCCGAGGTCGGGGTGGCGGACAGCCGCACGTCGTAGTGGTGCGCCGCGACCTGCGTGTACCGCTGCGCGATGGCGGGCTCGTGGTGCCGCAGCAGGCTGGGCCCGCGCTGCACCTGGGTGACCTGGACCCCCAGCGACGAGAACACGTGCGCGAGCTCGCAGGCGACGAACCCGCCGCCGATGACGACCATCCGCGGGGGCAGGGCATCCAGCCGCATGACCGTGTCCGAGGTGTGCAGGCCCCGGGCGGGGTCAGGGCTGCGCAGCCCCTCGACGGGCAGGCCGACGGCGTGCGCACCAGCGGCGACGACGACCCGGTCCGCCGTCAGCACCTCACCCGTCGACAACGCGAGCTGGCGCGGGCCGGTGAACCGGGCGTGCGCCGCGTACACCGTCGTGTGCGCCTGCAGGTCACGGTAGGCGCGACCACCCGCGGAGATCGCATCGAGTCGCCCGAAGATCCGGTCGCGGATGCCGGGCCAGTCCACCGTGGGCTGGGCGAAGGTGACGCCGAGGCGGGCGGCGTCCGCGGCATCCACGATGCGGTCGGCGGGGAGGACGAGCATCTTGGTCGGGATGCAGCCGACGTTCAGGCACGTCCCCCCGAAGGTGCCGCCCTCGACGATGGCGACGTCGAGGCCGTCGAGCTCGGGGGTCAGCAGCGAGTTCCCCGAGCCGCTGCCGATGATGACGAGATCGTGGTGCGGCATGGCGTCAGCGTAGGCGTGGTCGTCCACAGGCTTGCGCGCGGAGCCCGGTCGTCCACAGGTGGATGCGAGCGATTCGTCTGGCTGGGGAGCGCGGGTGAAGGTGGCTTCAGGGGGCGCGACCGGACGGCGGTCGTGCCCGGGGATGGCGAGGGGAAGCGCGTGGGCAAGGACCCGGTGGAGGAGTTGCAGCGGCTGTCGCGGGAGGCCGGTGCAGCGGCCGATCGGTTGCGGGAGCGTCGGGCGGCCGTCTCGAGGTTTGCCCTCGTCTGGTGGCAGGGCGGGGCCGCCCAGACCTATCGGGGGGCGGTCGAGCGGCGGGTGGCCGGGCTGGCGGCTACCGAGGCCGAGTTGCTGTTCGTCGCGCAGGCATGTCACGAACTGGCAGGGCTCTTCGCGGCCGAGTCTGCGGCTCGTGACCTCGGGTCGGGGCTGGCATCGTGAGGGTCGATGTCCGCTCCGAGACGCTCACCGCGGCGGCCCAACGGGTGCTCGCCATCGCGGACGAGCTTCGTGAGGATGCCGGGCGGCTCGCCGCCGTCGTGGCCGGGGTGGGGCCCCCGCGGGTGCGATCACCGGGTGAGGCCGTGCTGGTCGCCCGGTGGTTGGTCCTTGAAGGTCGGGCACTGGCCCTCATCGGGCCGGTAGGCCTGTGGGGTGATGCCCTCGAGCTCGACGGGCTGGCGGCTGCGCTGAGGTCCGCGGCTCGGATGTACGTCGAGGTCGAGCGGGGCGTCGCCGGGGTGCTCTCGGCGGTTGCCGCGGGCGCTGACGTCGCTGGTCGGGTCGGGTGGTTCGTCGACGGTCCGGTGAACGGCAGCGACCCGATCGTGCGGGCCGTGCCGTCGACGCTCACCGGCCCCTTGGTGGCTCATGGCGGCGTGACTGGTCGGGTGCTCGGGGTGGCCGACCTCGTTGCTGCGGGCGAGGGCCTCGACGGGGGGCGGGTGCGGGTTCTGGAGACGACCCGAGGTGACGGCGGTTCGGCGTGGGTCGTCATCATTCCCGGCACCCAGGAGTGGTCACCGCGGCCGGGGGCCAACCCCTTCGACCTCACCACCGACGTGCGCGCAGTCACCGGTGACGTGACGATCGCGGCGGCCGGGGTGTCCGCGGCACTGGCCCGTTCGCGAGCCGGGTCGGGGCGGTCCTCACCGCAGGATCCCGTGATGCTCGTCGGGCACTCGCAGGGGGGCATCCTCGCTGCGGCGCTGGCCAGCGACCCGGCGTTTCGGACCGGCAACCGGGTCACCCACGTCGTCACCAGTGGTGCGCCGGTTGCCCTCTTCCCGGTGCCGCCGACGGTGAAGGTGCTCTCGATCGAGCACGCCGATGACCCGGTGCCCGGGCTCGACCTCACCCCCAACCCGGGCGGTCAGTCGTGGACGACCATCGTGGCGCCGGGCGACGGACGGGGCGCGCCACTGGACCCTGACCGGCACCGCCTGTCCACCTACGTGCAGACCGTCCGGGCTGCCGAAGGTGCACCTCGGGGCGCAGTGCCCGGCCTCGACGTCTGGCAGGTCGGTGCTGGCGACGTCCTCGGCCGTCAGGTGCGCTCGGTTCACGACCACGTCATCGAGCGAGCAGGTGCCACGATGCCACCATGACCTCCGCTGCGCCCACCGCCATCTGGGTGACCCGGCTGCGGGCGGCTCGCCCAGTGGCAGACTCACGCCCGTGAACCCGTCCCAGGCCCTGTCGACCGTCGTGGTCGACGAGCTCGTCCGTGGTGGGGTGCGTGAGGTGGTCCTGTGCCCCGGGTCGCGGTCAGCGCCATTGGCCTACGCGCTCGTGGCGGCCGAGCGCGCCGGTCACCTGCGGCTGCACGTGCGGGTCGACGAGCGCAGCGCCGGGTTCCTCGCGCTCGGTCTGGCCCGCGGATCGCGGATGCCGGTCGCGATCGTCACGACATCCGGCACCGCCGTCGCCAATCTGCACCCTGCGGTGCTCGAGGCGCACCACGCAGGCGTCCCGCTCGTCGTCGTGTCCGCCGACCGACCCCACGAACTGCGCGGGACCGGGGCCAACCAGACCACGGCCCAGCCCGGGATCTTCGGCGGCTCCACCCGCTGGTCCGCCGACCTGCCGGCGCCGGTCGCACGCCCCGGGCTCGGGCCGTTCTGGCGCAGCACGGTGTGCCGGGCGCTCGCGGCGGCAGCGGGTCACATCGGCGGGGAGCCCGGGCCGGTGCACCTCAACGTCGCGTTGCGCGAGCCGCTGGTTCCGGACCTGGCCCCCGACGTGACCCCGGACCTGGTTGATGAGGCCGTCGGCGGCTCCGCCAGCGGCCAGACCAACGAGCCGACCCCAGACCCGACGGCCGACTGGCCCGACAACCTCGACGGCCGGGCGGACCGCGCCCCCTGGGTCCGCACAGGCGTGACGGAAGTGACCAACTGGTCACATCCGTCACACCCCGTCACCCCGCTGGAGGAGGTCGCGCGCACTCTCGTGGTCGTCGGCGACACCCGCGACCCCGCCCTCGGGGAGCGCGCCGCAGCCTGGGCCACCGAACGCGGCCACCCGATCGTCGCCGAGCCGTTCGGCACCGCCGCCCTGCGGGCCGAGGCGCTGCCCCACGGCCCCCTCCTGCTCACCGTCACCGACTGGCTCGACGCGCACGCCCCCGAGCGGGTCGTCGTCGTCGGGCGGGTGACCCTCTCCCGTGCCGTCGGGGCACTGCTGCGCCGGCCCGGCCTGGTCGTCGAGGTCGTCACCGAGGGCAGCCAGTGGCCCGACCCGTCCCACGTCGCCGCAGCCGTGCACCCGCCGGCCGCCCTGCGCCTGGGGGGCCCGACCACTCCCGATGACGACCACGGCTGGGCGCATCAGTGGCGCAGTGCCGCCGCACGACTCGCGGATGCCGTTGCTGCGCAGCCGTTCCCGTGGCCGAGCGGCCTCGCGGTCGCCAGCGCCGTCGTCGACGGCCTCCCCGGTGACGGCGTGCTCGTGCTCGGCCCGAGCAACCCGGTGCGCGACCTCGACCTGGCCGTCGCGGGCCCGATCACCGACGAGGTGCTCGCCAACCGCGGGCTCGCCGGCATCGACGGGGTGGTCTCCACCGCGGTTGGTGTCGCCCTGGCCCGCGACCTGGTCCCGACCGTCGCGCTGGTGGGCGACCTGACCTTCCTCCACGACACCAACGGGCTGCTCATCGGGCCGGGGGAGCAGGTGCCCGACCTCACGCTCGTCGTCGTCAACGATGACGGCGGCGGCATCTTCACGACCCTCGAACCCGGGGCGCCCGAGCGGGCCGCCGACTTCGAGCGCGTCTTCGGCACCCCGACCGCAACCGATCTGGGGGCACTGTGCCAGGCGCACGGCATCCGGCACGAGGTGGTGGCGACCAGCGCGGATCTGACGGACGCGGTCGCCCAGCCGCACCACGGCATCCGGGTCGTCGAGGTGCGGGTCGACCGCGCCACGCACCGGGCGGCGCACACCGACCTGCGCACCCTCGCCGCGACCACGCTCAGCGACTGATTGCACTCCAGCGACCGCTGAGAGGTGGCTGGAGTGCAGTCAGTGCGGATGCGGGGTGGTCTAGGGATGCCGGGGGGCGATTTCGGGCGCGCGCCCTCACCTTGCGACAATGGTGGGGTGTCACAGACCCCGCAGCGCACCGATGTCCTCGTCGTCGGCGCCGGGCCGGCCGGATCATCGGCGGCAGCGTGGGCTGCGCGTGCCGGCCGCGACGTCGTGCTGGCCGACGCGGCCGTCTTCCCCCGCGACAAGACCTGCGGCGACGGGCTGACCCCGCGCGCCATCGCCGAGCTCGACCGCCTCGGCCTGGGGCAGTGGGTGCGTGAGCACACCGTCAACCAGGGCCTGCGCGCCCACGGCTTCGGGCAGACGCTGCACCTGCGCTGGCCCGGCGGTTCACTGCCCGACCACGGGTCGGCGGTGCCGCGCACCGAACTCGACGACCGCATCCGCACGCAGGCGCTCGATTCCGGCGCCACCGGGGTCGAGGGGGCCAAGGCCGTCGATGCGCGGATCGAGGGCGGGCGCGTTCGCGCGGTCACCTTCACCAAGGGCGCAGAGACCTTCGAGATCGAGTGCGAGCGCCTCGTCGTCGCCGATGGCGTGCGGTCCGGGCTGGGCAAAGTGCTCGGGCGGCAGTGGCACCAGGACACCGTGTATGCCGTGGCGGGTCGCTGCTACGTCGACTCGGCCCGCGCCGACGACCCGTGGATCAGCAGCCACCTCGAGCTGCGATCCGAGACCGGCGAGACCCTTCCCGGGTACGGCTGGATCTTCCCGCTCGGTGGTGGCCAGGTGAACGTCGGCGTCGGCACCCTCGCGACGACCAAGCGCCCCGCCGACGTGGCGATCAAGCCGCTGATGAAGCACTACACCGACCTGCGCCGGGACGACTTCGCGCTCACCGGTGAGCAGCGGATGCCCACGAGCGCCCTGCTGCCCATGGGCGGTGCCGTGAGCAATGTCGCCGGGGCGAACTGGGCCCTCATCGGCGATGCCGCCGCGTGCATCAACCCGCTCAACGGCGAAGGCATCGACTACGGCCTCGAGACCGGCCGGTTGCTCGTCGACCACCTCGACGACGACCTGTCGGTGGTCTGGCCGGCGCTGCTCCAGGAGAACTACGGCGAGGCCTTCTCGATCGCGCGCCGGCTCGCCGGGGTGTTCACGACGCCGAAGATCCTCAGCGCGCTCGGCCCGGTCGGGATGCGCAGCGACTGGCTCATGACGCTCGCGCTGCGCTGGATGGGCAACCTCATCACCGAGGAGGACCGCGACCGCTCCGCCCGGGTGTGGCGCTGGGCCGGCCGGCGTTCCGTGGCGGTCGACGCACGCCCGCCGTTCAGCTGACCCGCTCTGGGTGCCGGGTGGGGGTCAGGCGGGCCCGGATGCCGTGAGCGCGTCGCGCATCGGTACCAGCTTGGCCGACGACTCCGCGACCTCGTCCTCGGGCACCGAACCGGCGACGATGCCGCACCCGGCGAACAGCCGCATCCGTGAAGGATCGGTTGCCGACACCTCCCCGCACCGAAGCGCGATCCCGAACTCCCCGTCGCCAGAGGCGTCGATCCACCCGACGGGCCCGGCGTAGCGGCCCCGGTCCATGTGTTCGAGCTCGGCGATGACGGCATCCGCGACGGGTGTGGGCGTGCCGCACACGGCCGCCGACGGGTGCAACGAGGCCGCCAGTGCCAGGGCGGATGCGTCGTCGACGAGCACCCCGGCGACGTCGGTGGCCAGGTGCATGACGTTGGACAGGTGCAGCACGAACGGCACCTCGGGCACGTTCATCGACGAACAGTGCGGCGCGAGGGCGTCGGCCACAGAGCGCACCGCGTACTCGTGCTCCTCGAGGTCCTTGCTCGAGCGGGCCAGGGATGCCGCGAGCGCCAGGTCGTGGTCGTCGTCGCCGGTGCGGCGGATCGTTCCCGCGAGCACACGGGAGGTGACCAGCCCCTTCTCGCGGCGGACGAGCAGCTCAGGTGTGGCCCCGACGAGGCCGTCGACCGCGAACACCCACGTGGTGTCGTAGCGCTCTGCGAGGCGGTGCAGCAGCCACCGAACGTCGAGCTCGCCGGTGGTGGACACCTCGAGGTCGCGGGCGAGCACCACCTTGTCGAGGTCGCCGGCGGTGATGCGCTGCACGGCATCCGCGACGGCACCGGCCCACTCGGCGGGGGAGAGGGAGCCGTCGGCGAAGGCGACGTCGGCCGGGCCCTGGGGGGCCGGTTGGTGGGTCAGCTCGACACCGCCAGGGACCGCGGGGGTGGTGTCGACCGTGACCGTCGTCAGCCAGGCGGCCCCGCCGCGGACACCCACGACGACCTCAGGGACGACGAGCGTGGCACCGGCGGGCGAGGAGGCGGCATACGAGATGGAGCCGAATGCGATCGGCCCGGTACCCGGGCGGCGCACCTCGTCGCGCACGACGGCATGCGCCATGAGGCCGGACCACCACTGGTCGAGCTCGGCCATCCGGTCGGGGCCGGATGCCGTGTGGCTGGCCGCGCGGCCCCACCCGACGACCCCTTCGCCGCGTCGAACCCAGGAGCACAGGTCGCGGGCGCCGCGGGCGGGCAGCAGTGCGAGCAGCGCCGTGCCGAGCTCGGGGGGCAGGGGCACGGTGCGCGAGACGAGGGGCGCGGCGGAGGCGACGGGGTCGCTCGGTCGGTCACCCGCGGGCAGCGAGGTCATCGCGCAGCAGAATACGGCCCCGGCCGTTGCAGGTCCGAACCCGGGCGGTGGGACGGATCTGACCAATTGGTCACATCTGTCCCAGCGCTGGGGTCAGTGGGGAGGCAGGGGGGCGCAGTCGGGTGCGGGGAAGGTGGGAGGATGGCCCCCATGAGCCGCGCCTCCCTCGACAAGGACCCCCGCGACGTCGCCGCGATGTTCGATGACGTCGCGAGCAAGTACGACGTGACCAACGACGTGCTCTCGCTGGGCCAGGACCGCCTCTGGCGCCGCGCGGTCGTCGCGGCCTGTGAGGCCGTGCCCGGGCAGGTCGTGCTCGACATCGCCGCGGGCACGGGCACGAGCAGCGAGCCGTTCGCCGACTCCGGTGTCGACGTCGTGCCCGCCGACTTCTCGCTGGGGATGCTGCGCGTGGGCCACCAGCGCCGTTCGGACCTCGGCTTCACCGCGGCCGACGCGATGCACCTGCCCTTCGCCGACGAGTCCTTCGACGTCGTGACGATGAGCTTCGGTCTGCGCAACGTCGCCGATCCGGATGCCGCGCTGCGCGAGTTCCTGCGCGTCACCAAGCCGGGTGGTCGCCTCGTCATCTGCGAGTTCAGCCAGCCGACGAACAAGGCCTTCCGCACGGTGTACTCGAACTACCTCATGCGGTCGCTGCCCGCGGTGGCACGCAAGGTCAGCAGCAACCCCGAGTCCTACGTCTACCTCGCGGAGTCCATCCAGGCCTGGCCGGCGCAGCGCGGCCTGGCGCAGCGGGTGTCCGGGGCCGGCTGGCGCGAGGTCCAGTGGCGCAACCTTTCTGGCGGCATCGTCGCCCTCCACCGGGCCACCAAGCCGACCGGCTGACCGCGGCCGCACCTCGACGTCAAGAGTTAGGGCCGCCTAAGTAAAAGGTCGCCGCGCGGCCGTCCTAGACTGCCGCCGATCGTGAAGAGATTCACAAGCACCCTCACGGCGTTCGCACGCCGGTCCGGAAACGCGTTCACGGCGTGCGTCCGGACCGACTGTCGAGCGTCGCCGGGTGAGGCGTAGGTCACTCCCCCTAGGATGGCCGGGACGCTGTCTGTTGTTCGGCCGTGCCAGCCCGATGTACCTGAGCACCGAAAGGGGAGTTGTCACCTCGATGAGCAACCCCTACGCACCGATTTTCATCCTGCTCGCGCTGGGCTTCGGCTTCGCCGCGCTCTCCGTGGGCACCAGCCTCGTCGTCGGCCCCAAGCGCTACAACCGCGCCAAGCTGGAGGCCTACGAGTGCGGCATCCAGCCCACGCCCCGCGCCGCCGGTGGTGGCCGCGTCCCGGTCAAGTACTTCCTCACGGCGATGCTCTTCATCATCTTCGACATCGAGTCGATCTTCCTGTACCCCTTCGCCGTCGCCTTCGACTCCCTCGGCCTGTTCGCGCTCGTCGAGATGGTGCTGTTCATCCTCACCGTCTTCGTCGCCTACGCCTACGTGTGGAAGCGCGGCGGGTTGGAGTGGGACTGATGACCACCGCCCGGATGCCGTCCGCACCCCTGTTCGTGCACCCCACCTCACCGACCGCTCACCCCAAGGAGGGCTGATGGGACTCGAGGAGAAGCTGCCCGCCGGCTTCGTGCTGACCACGCTCGAGAACG
>NZ_DAORSO010000093.1:0-1893 GCF_035443565.1 Ornithinibacter sp.
GGTTGCAGCATCGTCTCGCCGAGGCCGAAGAAGATGTGGAACACGATGACCCCGGCAGCCGCTGCGAGCGTGCCGGCGACGAGCCCGGTGGCGCCGAGGATCAGCCACGCCACCGCCCACATCGCCACCAACCCCAGGAAGACCCGCGTTCGGCGGCGGCCGTCGATGAGCCGCAGCACGAGGAACTGCATGCCCACGATCACCGCGGTGTTCGCCGCGAACGCCAGGCCGATGGTGCGCGTCGACACCTGGCTGACCTCGCGGGCGAAGGCCGGGAAACCAGCCTCCATCTGGCCGTAGCCGACGAAGCTCGACAGGAACGTCAGGGCGGTGATCCACACGACCGCCGGATTGCGCAGGATCGTCAGGTAGCTCACGCCCGGCACGGCGGATGCCGTGTCCTGCGGGCCGCTGGGCGCGCTGGCCTGCGGTGGCCCCCCGGTTCGTCGCAACGGTCCGAGGAGCAGGGCGATGGGGATCAGCATGCAGGCTGCGTCGGCCAGGAAGATCGCCGTGAACGTGGCAGGGCGGTCGACGTCGGTGAGGAAGCCGCTGAGCACCCCACCGATGCCGATCCCGAGGTTGACCAGGGCGAAGTTGATGCCGAAGAACTGGGTGCGAAGCGGCCCCGAGACGATGCTCGAGGTCAGGGCGTTGAAGCCGGGCCACCCGATGCCGAAGCTGATGCCGATCAGGGTGAACGCGGCGACGAAGGCCGGCACCGAGGTCGCGAACGCCAGGATCACCGCCCCGATCAGCTGGCTGAGGTTGCCCCAGATGAGCATGACGCGAGAGCCGAGGCGGTCGATCAGCGCTCCGACCGGGCCGGTCACCACGAGCGCGACGCCGGCGATGAGGCTCATCAGCAGCCCGGCCACATCGAGCTCGATGCCGCGCACCTCGTGCACGTAGATGATCGTGAACGGCAGGGTCATCCCCCGGCCGAGCGTCGAGATCGCGGTGGTCGAGAGCAGCCAGCGACCGGGCGTGGGGAGTGATTCCCAGAAGCCCCGCAGGGTGAGACGCGAGGCATTGGGCTCCATGGGGCACACCGTGCCACGAAGCGGCGACAGCGGCGCGCCGGTTTCCTCCGCGACAACGCAACGCGCACGGCATCCGCGCGTTCGATCAACGCGGGCGCGCGGGAGGCTGGCGAGCGGTTAGCCTTGAGGTTGCGCCCGTCCGGGCGTGCCCCAGTGATCTCGACAATGAGGTGGACCGTGCCGACTGGCAAGGTGAAGTTCTACGACGCCGACAAGGGTTTCGGCTTTGTCGCCGGCGACTCCGGCGAAGGTGACGTGTTCGTCCCCTCGAGCGCCCTGCCGCAGGGCGTGACCGGCCTCAAGGGCGGTCAGCGCATCGAGTTCAGCATCGCGGAGGGCCGGCGTGGGGCCCAGGCCCTGTCGGTCCGGCTGCTCGACCCCACGCCCTCGGTGGCGGTCAACCGTCGCGTGGCCGGGCGCAAGCCCGCCGACGAGATGGTCGTCATCGTCGAGGACGTCATCAAGCTGCTCGACTCGGTCTCCGAGGGGCTGCGCCGCGGCCACTACCCCGACAAGGCCCACGGCAACAAGATCGCCCAGGTGCTGCACGCGGTGGCGGGCGACCTCGAGCTGTGAGCGCCGCGGTGAAGTCGGCCGTCAAGACCGACGCGACGCTGGCGGCAGCGGTCGAGACCGCGCGCGAGGCGGCCGTGTCGATTGCCGAGGCGGATGCCGTCGGCGCCCACCTCGGCGTGGAGATGGTCCAGGACCGAGTCGCCACGCACTACTTCGAGTGTGCTGCGCTGGCCTACCGTGGCTGGCGCTGGGCGATCACCGTGGCCCGCGTGCCGCGATCGAAGACCGTCACGGTCAGCGAGACCAACCTCGTGCCCGGCGAGGAGTCGCTGCT
>NZ_DAORSO010000093.1:1993-5353 GCF_035443565.1 Ornithinibacter sp.
TATTGGTCGATCTCGGGACGTGGGGAATGGTTAGCACAGGTAATGAGTTGGGGTAATCAACTGCCCGTCCTGCCGGAGGAGACCACCATGAGCCCCATCACCGCTCCGGTCGCGCCCTCGTCGACGCAGGCCACCCCGCCCTCGGCACCCCGGCCGATGACCCGCGCCCAGCGCGACCGGCTCACCAGTGACCTGCGGATGGCCTGCATGCGGATCGCCCGTCGCGTGCGCCTCGAGAGTGACGCACTCGTGGCGCCGCACCAGTTCTCCGTGCTCGTCCGGCTCGAGGAGCGGCCCAGCACCCCCAAGGACCTCGCCACCATCGAGAAGGTCAGCGCCCCGAGCATGACCCGCACCGTCAATGCCCTCGTCGACCTCGGGCTCGTCGCCCGCGCCGACGACCCCACCGACGGTCGTCAGGTCATCCTGTCGCTGACCCCGGCCGGTCGCGAGACGATCAAGGAGACCCGTCGCAGGCGCCACCAGTGGTTCGCCAGCCAGCTCGAGACGCTCACCGACGACGAGCGCGCCCTGCTCGTGCAGGCCACCGCGCTACTCGAACGGGTGGCCGCCGAATGAGCCCGACCTTCACCTCGTTCGAGGTCCGCAACTACCGCATCTGGTTCGCCGGTGCCCTCGTGTCGAACGTCGGCACGTGGATGGGCCGGGTCGGCCAGGACTGGCTCGTGCTCACGGTGCTCACCGCGGGCTCGGCGACCGCCCTCGGCGTCGTCACCGGGCTGCAGTTCCTGCCGTTCCTGCTGCTCGCCCCGTGGGCCGGGCTGATCGCCGACCGCTTCCCCAAGCGTCGCACCCTCTTGCTGACCCAGACCATGCTGGCCGTCTCGAGTCTGCTGCTCGGGGTGCTCGCCGTCACCGGTCTGGCCCAGCTCTGGCACGTCTACGTGATCGCCCTGCTCCAGGGCGTGACGACGGCCATCGACAACCCCGCCCGTCAGGCCTTCGTGTCCGAGATGGTGCCGAACGACAAGCTCGCGAATGCCGTGTCGCTCAACTCGGCATCCTTCAACCTCGGTCGCCTCATCGGGCCGGGCGTCGCCGGGCTCGTCATCGCGGCGTGGGGCACCGGCCAGGCGCTGCTGCTCAACACCGTGACCTTCGTGTTCGTCATCGCGGCCCTGCTCCTGCTCCGGGCCAACGAGCTCAAGCCCGCGCCGCTCGCGAAGGCGCGTGGCGGCATCCGGGAGGGTTTCTCCTACGTCCGCAACCGGGGCGACCTGCAGCTCGTCATGCTGCTCGTCTTCGTGCTCGGCACGTTCGGGATGAACTTCCAGATCACGATGGCGCTCATGGCGACCAAGGTGTTCGACAAGGGCGCTGGCGAGTTCGGGCTGCTCGGCTCGATCATGGCCATCGGCTCCCTGTCCGCCGCACTGTTCTCCGCCCGCCGCAAGGTGCCGCGGCTGCGGGTGCTGCTCATCTCCCTCGCGGCGTTCACCGTGGTCGCGACGGTGGCGGCGATGGCCCCCACCTACTGGACGTTCGCCCTGGCCCTGGTGCCCGTCGGGTTCTCGGCGCTCACGGCGCTGACGACGGCGAACGCCATGGTCCAGACCCGGGTCGCGCCGGAGATGCGGGGGCGTGTCATGGCGTTGTACATGGCGATCTTCATGGGCGGCACCCCCGCCGGTGCCCCGCTCATCGGGTGGATCTCCGAGACGTTCGGGCCCCGCTGGACGATCGGTATCGGTGCCGTGGCGATGGGGATCACGCTGGTCGGTGTGTCCGTGTGGCTCGCGAGGTCGCAGAATGTCCGCGTGAGCTACGAGTCGCAACGACGCCCGAGGGTGCGCGTCGCCGTCACCAGCCTGCCGACCCCGGCAACGGCGATCGCCCCGGTACCGGAGCCGGCTCGATGACCCCGCTGTTCCGGCGGCGGATGACCCTCGGTGTGCTCGGCGTGCTGATCGCGGTGGCGGCCGTCTACGCCCTCACCCGCTGACCCACGCTGCCCCCGACTTCGTGCGACTTTGCTACCGGATTCGGGCCAATCGCGGCCCGCAGCCGCACTCAAGTCGCACGAAGTCGGGATTGGGGGGGGTGTCAGGCCAGGTGCTCGACGACGTGCTCGATGCAGCCGATGAGCTTGCTGACGTCGTCGGGCTCGACCGCCGGGAAGCAGGCCACCCGCAGCTGGTTGCGGCCGAGCTTGCGGTACGGCTCGACGTCGACGACCCCGTT
Organism: Ornithinibacter sp.; assembly: GCF_035443565.1. NCBI lineage: Bacteria > Bacillati > Actinomycetota > Actinomycetes > Micrococcales > Intrasporangiaceae > Ornithinibacter > Ornithinibacter sp. The sequence goes on from NZ_DAORSO010000093.1 coordinate 4,196, forward strand.
GGCGCGCAGCGTCTTCGCGATGGCGGAGGCGTCGATCGCGTCGTCGAAGTCGATCGTCGCGACGACCTGCGAGCGGTTCGCGGGGTCGGTGACGTACGGCGTGGCGTAGCTGCTCGCGTCGGCCCAGTCGTAGAGCCGGCCCGAGCTGTCCTTGGTGCGGGCGCTCGCCCACTCCAGACCGCCCTGCCCGTTGAGCCACTGCACCTGGTTGGCGAGCATGGCGAGGGTCGCGAGCGCCGGGGTGTTGTAGGTCTGCTCGAGGCGGCTGTTGCTGATCGCCGTCGGCAGGCTGAAGAAGTCGGGCACCCACCTGCCGGATGCCGTGATCTCCTCCACGCGCGCCAGTGCGGCCGGCGAGAACAGCGCGATCCAGAGGCCACCGTCGGAGCCGAACGACTTCTGCGGGGCGAAGTAGTAGACGTCGCTCTGGGCCACGTCGACGGGGAGCCCGCCGGCACCTGAGGTGGCGTCGATGAGGACGAGGGCGTCGGCATCCGCACCCTCGACCCGGTGCACGGGGGCCATGACACCCGTGCTGGTCTCGTTGTGCGCCCACGCGTAGACGTCGATGCCGGCCTCGGCGCGCGGCTGCGGGCGGGTGCCCGGCTCGCTGGAGATCACCGTCGGCTCACCGAGGAACGGCGCGTTCTTCGTCACGGTGGCGAACTTGCTCGAGAACTCACCGAAGGTGAGGTGCTGGGCGCGGTCGCGCACGAGGCCGAACGCGGCGATGTCCCAGAACGCGGTCGCACCGCCGTTGCCCAGGACCACCTCGTAGCCCTCGGGCAGCGAGAAGAACTCGGCCAGGCCCGAGCGAACCTGGGCGACGATGTCGCGGACCGGCTTCTGGCGGTGCGAGGTGCCCATGACCGTGGTGGCGATCGCGCTGAGGGCCTCGATCTGGGCCGGGCGGACCTTCGAGGGGCCCGAACCGAAGCGGCCGTCGGCCGGCAGCAGGTCAGCGGGGATGGTGATCGGGGCGTCGCTCACGATGGTTCTCCAGGGTCGGCGTGGGGTTGAGTCGTGGTTGCGGTCGTCCACTCCTGTGAGGGAGCGGGACACGATGACTGCGGGCCGACGTCGTCGGCGACCCGTGACCGGCATCCATCTTCACCCACGATGCCCGGATGCCGGACGTGAGTTCCAGCACGTGGAACC
>NZ_DAORSO010000093.1:5453-9743 GCF_035443565.1 Ornithinibacter sp.
GGGTCGAACCCGGCGACGTCCTCGAGCGGGCGCGGGCCCGGGCCGACGTAGCGTGCGCTCGGCCGGATGAGCCGCCCGGTGCGCTTCTGCTCGAGCACGTGGGCCGACCAGCCGGCCGTGCGGGCTGCCGCGAAGAGCGGGGTCATCATCGTGCCGGGGACGTCGGCGAAGTCGAGCAGCACCGCGGCCCAGTAGTCGACGTTGGTCTCCATGCGCCGCTCGGGGTAGCGCTCGGCCAGCTCGGCGATGGCGGCCTTCTCGAGCTCGAGGGCCACCTCATAGCGGGGGGCGCCCAGGCGCTGACAGGTGTCGCGCAGCACCGCGGCCCGCGGGTCGTACGCCCGGTAGACCCGGTGCCCGAAGCCCATGAGGCGCTCCTTGCGGTCGAGCACCTCCTTGACGTAGCGGCGCGCGTCGCCCATCTGCTCGACGCCCTCGATCATGTGCTGGGCCCGACTGGGGGCGCCGCCGTGGAGGGGTCCCGAGAGGGCGCCGATCGCGCCCGAGAGGCACGCCGCGGCATCCGCGCCGGTCGAGGCGATGACGCGGGCGGTGAACGTCGAGGCGTTCATGCCGTGCTCGGCCGCGGAGATGAAGTACGCGTCGATGGCCTCGACGTGCTTGGGGTCTGGCTCGCCGCGCCAGCGGATCATGAAGCGCTCGGCGATGGTGCGGCCCTTGTCGACCTCGCTCTGCGGCACCATCGGGCTGCTCTGGCCGTGGGCCGACTGGCCGATGAACGAGATGGCCATGACCGAGGCCCGGGCCAGGTTGTCGCGCACCTCGGCGTCATCGATGTCCAGGAGCGGCTTGAACCCCCACACCGGAGCCAGCTGGGCCAGCGCCGACTGCACGTCGACCCGGATGTCGCCGGAGTGCACCGGCAGCGGGAACGGCTCGGCGGGCGGCAGCCCCGGGTCGAACTCGTTGTCGACGAGCAGCCCCCAGACCTGGCCGAAGGAGACCCGGCCGACGAGGTCCTTGAGGTCGACGCCGCGGTAGCGCAGCGCCCCGCCCTCCTTGTCGGGCTCGGCGATCTCGGACTCGAACGCGATGACGCCTTCGAGCCCGGGACGGAAGTCAGGGTCGGTCGTTGCTGCAGTGCTCATGGGGATCCCCAATCGTGTGCCGGTCGCCGTTGTCGGGCGGCCCCATTGTGCACGCCGCGCGTCAGTTGGCCCCACCGGCCGTCCCGTGGGTGGACATCCGTCGGTCCCTGACGGCCATGGCTGGAGCGCCGACGTCGCGCAGCTCGAACAGGTCAGTCGCTTCGAGCAACTTGCTCAGCTTGGCGTAGCCGTAGTTGCGCGGGTCGAACGAGCTCTGGTTGGAGATGCGCTGCCCGACCGTGCTGACCCGGGCCCAGCCGGCGTCGTCGGCAGCACCTTCGACGGTGCGGCGCAGGAGGGCGACGAGCTTGGCGTCGCTGCGCAGCTGGTTGCGCGTGAGTCGGGCGGGGGTCTCAGGGGTGGCGGCCCGTTCGGTCGCCTTCTCCGCGGCCGCTTCAGCGGCCTTCTCCGCGGCTGCGAGGGTGGCTGCCTTCTTGCGCGCCGTCGTCTTCTTCGCGGGCGGCGCGGCGGATGCCGTGTCGAGGGCGGATGCCGTGTCGGCGGCGTTCGTCGTGGCGCCCTCCACCGTCGCCGCCCGTGCGGAGGCGCGTCGGCGCGGCGGCGCCGCGGGTGCCGACTCGGGAGCGACCGGTGCCACGGCATCCGGCAATGGGCTCGTGGCTGCGAGGCGGTTGAGCACGAGGAAGCGCGTGCAGGCGCTCTGGAAGGGCTGTGGCGTCTTGGCGTCCCCGAACCCGTAGACCTTGGCGCCGTGCTCGCGCAGGTGCATGACGAGCGGGGTGAAGTCGGCGTCGGAGGAGGCGATGGCGAACCAGTCGGGCCGCTGGGTGTGCAGGATCTCGACCGCGTCGACGGCCAGGGCGATGTCGCTGGCGTTCTTGCCCTTGCTGGGGTCGAACTGCTGCACGGGGCGGATCGCGTTGTCGTGCAGCACCTCCTGCCACGACTTCAGGCCGGTCTTGGTCCAGTTGCCGTACGCCCGTCGGATGTTGGTCTCGCCGTGGCGGGAGAGCTCGTCGAGGATGACGTCGATGCGGGCCGCCGTCGCGTTGTCAGCGTCGATGAGCAGGGCGATCTGGTCGGGCTTGTCCATGCCCGGACCTTATGCCCGAGGTGGCAGGTGGCGACGGGTCAGGCATGATCGGCCGGTGCTGCGCTCCCACCTGCCGGACCTGACGCCGTTGCGCGAGAACGCCGCGTACCGGCGCCTGTACGCGGGGTTCACGCTGTCCAACGTCGGGTCGCAGATGGCGGTCGTGGCGATCGGGCTGCAGGTGTACGACATCACCGGGTCAACGGCCTCGGTCGGGCTCGTGGGGCTGTTCGCGCTCGTTCCGCTCGTCGTCATGGGCCTGTACGGCGGGTCCCTGTCGGACCACCACGACCGGCGCACCGTGGCGCTGGCGGCCAACATCGTCGCGTGGCTGACCTCCATCGCGTGCGCGGCGCAGGCCTGGCTCGGCAACGACAACGTCTGGGTGCTGTACGGCATCGTCGCGGTGTGGAACGGGGCCTTCGGGGTCAGCTCGCCGGCCCGCTCGAGCATCTACCCGCGGATCCTGCCGCGCGAGCAGCTGCCCGCCGCGAACGCGCTCGGGGTGTTCGCCATGTCGACGGCGATGATGGTCGGGCCGCTGCTGGCCGGCCTGCTCGTCGACTGGGGCGGTTTCCGCACCGCGTACACGGTCGACGCGCTCATCACGATGGCGGCGCTGTGGGGGCTGTGGCGGCTGCAGTCGCTGCCGCCTGAGCCCCATGACGCCGGTGGCGCGACCCGGGCCGGCTTCGCCTCGGTGGTCGACGGGTTCCGGTTCCTGCGCACGGCACCGAACGTGCGGATGACGTTCGTCGCCGACATCGCGGCCATGCTGCTGGCCCAGCCACGGGTGATCTTCCCGGCGGCGGGGGCCGTGATCCTCGGGGGCGGGGCGCGCACCGTGGGCTACCTGTACGCGGCATCCGCAGTGGGCGCGGTGCTGGCAACCCTGGTCTCCGGGCGGCTGGGGTCGGTGCGGCGGCAGGGCGTCGCGATCATGGTGAGCATCGTCGGGTGGGGTGTCGGCATCAGCGGCCTGGGCGTTGCGCTGCTCGGCGCGGGGGAGTGGTTGACGCTCGACCAGGCGCTGTGGGCTTCGCTGTTCGCCATGGCCGTCGCCGGGGCGTGCGATGCGGTGAGCGCGGTCTTTCGCACGACGATCCTGCAGTCGGCGGCGCCCGACCGGATGCGCGGGCGCTTGCAGGGCGTCTTCATCGTCGTCGTGGCTGGTGGGCCGAGGCTGGGGGAGTTGCTCGGCGGCGTCGTCGCAGAGCGGATCGGTGAGGGGTGGATGGCGGTGTGGGGCGGCGTGGCCTGCATCGTGGCCATCGGGGCGCTCTCGCTGCGCCACCGCCACTTCCTGCGGTATGACGCACGGCATCCGACCCCCTGAGCAGGGCGGCCTACGATCGGGCCATGAACAAAGGACGAGTCGACGACGACTCCGGGCGCATCGCGGCAGCACGCTTCGACTACGACGGTGACGGGCTGGCCGAGGAGCAGCTCCTCGCGACGCCCTACGCCCAGGCGCGCCGCTGGGTCGATGACGCCGTGGCGCGTTCGCAGGTGGAGAAGGACGTCTTCGAGCCGCTCGCCATGTCCGTCGCCACGGTGGATGCCGCTGGCGTCCCGAACGTGCGCACCGTGCTGATGCGCTTCCTCGACGAACGAGGGCCCGGGTTCGTCACCGCGCTGACGTCCGCCAAGGGGCGGGAGATCGCGGCCAACCCCGTCATGGCCGTGGCCCTCACCTGGCCACCGATGTACCGGGCCATCCGCTTCCGCGGTCGGGCCGTGATGGTCGACCGGGCCGAGGTGCTCGACTACTGGCAGTCGCGGCCGTGGGCCTCGCGGATCTCGGCCTGGACCTCGCAGCAGTCCGAGCCGGTGGGCTCGCGCACCGACCTCGAGGAGGCCTACGCCCGCCGGGCCGCCGAGTTCCCCGACACCGGCGCCGAGTCCGACGTACCCGTGCCCGACTTCTGGGGCGGCTACCGGGTCGTGCCCGACGAGGTCGAGTTCTGGGCGGGTCGGCGCAACCGCCTGCACGACCGGCTCGTGTTCACCCGGGTCGGCGACGGCGACCTCGGCGACGCGGCATCCTGGTCGGTCAGCCGCCGCCAACCCTGACCCCATCCGCCCACCCGCCGCTACCTCCTGATCTCCCCACTTCGTGCGACTTAG